>NZ_JBHINT010000045.1:0-1035 GCF_042195145.1 Bartonella sp. CL434QHHD
AAAAATAACCATATATTTAGAAACTATAGCGTACACCTATAATTCCCTGAAGGGACTGTTTTGTTTTACGCCCTTTAATATAATGGGCCTCACCATATAACTTTAACTTCTCACTCACTAAACTGCTTAAACCTATTCCTAATTTACCTGCATTCCCTGATAAGTCGGTGGTAAAGGAATGCCGTTGATTAATTAACGTTTGATTGTCATCTTTATTCTCACGCAACCATGCTGCTGTAATATACGCAAGCGATGAGGAATCCATGTGAGAACCAAATTCATATCCTAAAGATAAGCCAACCTCACTGCGTAATGAAGTGAATGGACGCATGTCACCTGTCATGTCATTCGATAACTTGATTTCTTTACCCTCAACTTGCAACCATGTAAATTGTCCATAAGGCTGCAACCAACTGTTCTTTGACGTCTGAAGTCGATAACCTGCTTCAAAGGAGGCGCCCACCGCCCATTGCCTATAACTTCCTTCAATCCCTAAACCATTCGTTGAAACTGCCTTTAGAGTATTTTGATAATGATTGTATTTTAAAATACCATCGAGATACCATCCACTATGATCCAAATAAGTGACATAAGCGCCAATACCATAAGTATTGATACCACTGATACCCCCCCGTGCATGCGCAACACGGACACGATCATAACTGCCAAAACCACCTATATAAAACTCTCCACTTTCCCACTCGCTTAAACCATTGATCCCTAAAACAATACCTGTCTGATCTAACTTAAAATCTATATGCTCTGTCGCAATACTCTCTTTAGATTTAATCGCATAGGTCCATAAAGCTGCATTCTTTTTACTTTTATTTAGAATCCCTCTTCCCGCACGCACTGTTTGCATTTCGTTGTGAAACACCATCGCTGGAGCTACAGACATAGACAATACCGCATCTGTAGAGGGCGTGGTCAAAAAGTGAGAAACTGAAAGCGTCTCACTCAATTGTGGAGAAGGTTGTTCTTTATGAACTGGACGCACAATCATCTGATCGGCTAAAGAGTGAGAAGATTCTGAAA
>NZ_JBHINT010000041.1:0-1085 GCF_042195145.1 Bartonella sp. CL434QHHD
CGTTGATCAAAGCAGCAAAGACGGCAGCTGGTGACAATGTTTTCAATATGCGTGATTTCAACTTTTCCGTTGAGAACACGCCTGCAATTAATATCTCAACACAAAGTGAAACGATTGAAGATGGCTATGATTATGGAGTAAGGCGGCGTGTTTTAACAGTAGATGTTGAATGCTATGCAACATGTGAAGATGGAGCACGTTTTGTTGACCAATTAGCATGGGAAATTGAAGAGATTTTCTATGCCAATCCCAATCTTAACAATACCGTTGAGACATGCCGCCTGCAAAATATTGCTTTTGCCTTTGGCGATAATGGCGCCTTAGCACTCCATGGTGCAATTCTAACCTTTGAAGTCATTTATGTGACAAATATCCCCAACATGGATGAAGAAGACGGCAGTGTAACAGCAAGAATCGTTGAACCTTTCTTAAGCTTTGAACCAGAAACAGGCGTGAGAAATAAAGATAAATACCATAAAATCGAGGTTACTCATGTTAGAGCGGCGCGATAAAGAAATCACAGATCTAAAGAGACGTGTGGCCAATATGGTTGTGGTGGGAAAAATTAGCCATGTCGACCATAAAAACGCACGCTATCGGGTAAAAAGTGGCAATCTTGTCAGTGACTGGATTCCAGACACACAAGCCCGCGCCGGTAAAACACGCTCTTATGAAGGGCGTGATATCGGAGAGCAAGTGATTGTTGTTTCGTCATCCGGAGATTTATCACAAGGGGTGATTGTGGGTTCCATTCATACAGATGCTAATCAAGCAGCCGATAAGGGCAGCATTCACCGAACGATATACCCTGATGGCACCAGCCTTGAATATGATGATGAACAAAATACTTATGGAATTCACATCAAATCCGGCGGAAAATTTATCCTGACAATCGCTGATGGTGTGTCACTAAAAGGTGATGGGGGCAAGCTAGAGCTTACCGCACCGGAAGGCATAAAGATTGTTTCAGAAAGCGATATAAATTTAAACGCAAAAGGCAACATCTCTTTGAAGGCAGGTGGTGGCATTTCACTGAATTCGAATGATAGTCTCTCTCTTCATTCTGGGAATAATGTTTCCATTCA
>NZ_JBHINT010000047.1:0-1107 GCF_042195145.1 Bartonella sp. CL434QHHD
AAAAGCAGTGAAATCAATTTAACCAATGCAGATGTTCACGCTGAAAATGGTACTGGAATTTTTGTTGGAGCTTTTACTAACGATAACATGGAAGATATTCCAGGTTTGTCAATCGGTACAGTCAATCTCAAAAATTCAGAAATCCATGCTGATGTATTGTTAGGAGATGGTCTTTTCGAAGATCCAAAATCTTGGAAAAATGACAATTATTGGAACAATAAAGAGGTTAAAGCGATCTCCAACGGCACCTTCACATTAAGCGCTGATCATTCAACTTTAGAAGGCAGAGCAAATATTTCTAAAGACAGAAATGTACGTTTTGATCTAAAAAACAAGACACAATGGATCGTAAAAACCAGCGCAACAGAACTCAATGATGATGGCAAACACCTTGATATTGCTCAAAGATCACGTTCTGATATTTCTGTACTTAGTCTCAACAACAGTTCTATTGTTTTTGATGGACTGGTAGACGATCATTATCACACATTGCATATAGGATCTGGTAAACCAGATACGCAAACAGTCTACAACGCCTCTGGTGACGCAAAGATTTACTTCAACATTGCTTGGAGTGATGGCGTAAAAAGTGCCGATCAAAAAACCGATAGACTTCTGATCCACGGTGATGTCTCAGGCTCCACAACAGTTTATATCAAAAGCGATTCAGGAGATGAAAGTAGTGTAGTAAATGCTGCTGATCCTTCAAATATAGGTGGCCTCTCGCTCATTCAAGTATCTGGAAAAGCACAAGAAGACTCTTTCAAACTCGAGAATGGCTATACCACAAGAAATCGTTTGCCTTATAAATATACGCTAACGGCCTATGGACCAGAGTCAAGCCACGGTACAGCCGATGTTGCACAAAGCCTCTTTGATGAAAAGAATGAAAATTTCTGGGATTTCCGCTTACATAAAGAAATTCTTGAAACGGATTCTGGTTCTGGTCCAAGTGTGATCGTCCCTGTAGCACAAACAGCAAGCTATTTGGTCATGCCAAATGCTCTCTTCTATAGTGGATTAACAGATATGGCTAAACAAAACGCACTCTTAGCCAATATCAGAACATCTGTCTTAGGAAAAGAAGAAGAAAAACAAACCGGTTTC
>NZ_JBHINT010000061.1:0-1125 GCF_042195145.1 Bartonella sp. CL434QHHD
AAAAGCAGTGAAATCAATTTAACCAATGCAGATGTTCACGCTGAAAATGGTACTGGAATTTTTGTTGGAGCTTTTACTAACACAAACATGGAAGATATTCCAGGTTTGTCAATCGGTACAGTCAATCTCAAAAATTCAGAAATCCATGCTGATGTATTGTTAGGAGATGGTCTTTTTGAAGATCCAAAATCTTGGAAAAATGACAATTATTGGAACAATAAAGAGGTTAAAGCGATCTCCAACGGCACCTTCACATTAAGCGCAGATCAGTCTATTCTAGAGGGCAGAGCAAATATTGCTAAAGACAGAAATGTGCACTTTGATCTGAAAAACAATACAAAATGGACGTTGAAAATCAGCAAAAATGAAAAAGATGATGATGGCAATCTCCTTGATATCGCTCAAAGATCTCGTTCTGATATTTCCACGCTTAATCTCGATAACAGCTCCATTATCTTTAATGGACCAACAGAAGATCATTACCAAACATTGCATATAGGTTCTGGTAAACCAGACACGCAAGAAGTCTACAATGCAACGGGTGATGCAAAGATTTACTTCAACACGGCTTGGAGTGATGGTGCTGCAATAAATGACCAAAAAACCGATAGACTTTTGATCCATGGGGATGTCTCTGGCAACACATCAGTTTATGTCACGGGGCGCTTAGAAGAGAACAATATCGAAGCAAATACCTCTGCTGCTGCCAATGTCCGGGGTCTTTCACTTATTCAAGTTTCTGGAAAAGCAGAAGAAAACTCTTTCAAACTGGTAAATGGCTATACCACAAGAGGTGGCTTACCAGATATGTATACACTACGTGCCTATGGACCAGACTCAAGCCAAGGCAACGCCGATATTGCACAAAACCTCTTTGATGAAAAGAATGAAAATTTCTGGGATTTCCGTTTGCAACCCGAACTGCTTGGCTCCAATTCTGGTTCAAATCCTGATCCTGAAACAAATATCCCTACCGTTGCACCTGTACCACAAACAGCAAGCTATTTGGTCATGCCAAATGCTCTCTTCTACAGTGGATTAACCGATATGGCTAAACAAAACGCACTCTTAGCCAATATCAGAACATCTGTCTTAGGAAAAGAAGAAGAAAAACAAACCGGTTTC
>NZ_JBHINT010000026.1:0-1149 GCF_042195145.1 Bartonella sp. CL434QHHD
ACAGTGGCTTTTGTTTTCACCGTATGATAGGCATCTCTTTTTTTTCATTGTCAAAAATTTTCATATCAAGTTCGCGTCTTTTATTTTTGATAAGTGATTGCTCAGCGTCACGTAAATACGCTACCATTTCCATCTTTATAAATTCATTTCGGATCATGGCTAATGAACCATCTATATGTGCTTGAAGATCTGCAATATCTTTCAGGTTTTCTTTTGTTTTAACTTCATCTAATAGATTTTTGAGGTATTGAAAACGATTTTCTGCGATTTCAAAAGTTTCTAAACTTACAGCTTTATCTAGTATCGATGCAAATTTTAAGCGTTCCGAAATAGCTTTGCCCATTTGATTAAAAGACCCAGAAATTTTTTTTTCGTCCTCTAATACCTTTTGATATGATTCTCTTGAAAGCTTATCACTCTTATAGAGCAATTCTGGTTCTTTGAGAAAAAAACTAGAAAAGTCTATTGTTTTAAATCCAGTTTTCTGACTCTTTGTTATAGCTTGATAGGTTTTTTCTATTTGTGAATTTTGTTCTTTTTTCAACGCAAGCTGTTTTTTTAAGAGCTCAATAATTTCCTCTTTTTTTAATAGATTAATAAGCTCCAGATATTCTGCTGGTGAAGCAGACACAAAAGTTGGTTTAGATGGCTTAGAGCCACTAGGTTGAGAAGGTGCGGGATTTATTTCCTTTCCAAAAGTAGAAGGACTGATTGTAACATTGGGGGGATTATGTGGTGGAATGTAACTTGGTGGTATTTTTGGTTTATAATTGGTGCTTGAATCGAGCCCTCCTGACCCCAGACTAGGAACTGCAAAACGGCTATGACCTCCTCCTTGCTTAGTAAGAGTGTTACTTCTTACTAAGTTTGTTGTTCCAAGAAACGCACTAATTGCTATGATAATAATCAGCTTTTGCATATTTTATTCCTTTTAATTTTCACATATTTAGAAGACTGACCATTACATTATTAACTTCATAAATCAGTTGATAAGATCACGTTCTAAGCCACGGCTTTCTTCATAATAACTTCTAAGTTGTTCGGCTTTCACTGGTTTTGCTTGTTTTGTTTTCATCTGTTTGCTCGCTTGATTTCGGCAGGGATTGTTTTATTAATAGGCACCCGGTTCCTATCATTTGGCTGTTTTAG
>NZ_JBHINT010000031.1:0-1167 GCF_042195145.1 Bartonella sp. CL434QHHD
AATGGCGAAGAGCAAGTTTGAACGAACAAAACCGCATGTTAATATTGGTACGATTGGTCACGTTGATCATGGGAAGACCTCGTTGACAGCAGCGATTACGAAATATTTTGGTGAATTTAAAGCCTATGACCAAATTGATGCTGCGCCAGAGGAGCGCGCACGTGGAATTACTATTTCTACAGCACACGTTGAGTATGAAACGGAAAATCGTCACTATGCGCACGTTGATTGTCCGGGACACGCTGATTATGTGAAAAACATGATCACAGGGGCAGCACAGATGGATGGTGCTATTTTGGTTGTTTCAGCAGCTGATGGTCCAATGCCTCAGACACGTGAGCATATTTTGCTTGCACGTCAGGTTGGTGTTCCAGCAATTGTTGTTTTTCTTAATAAAGTTGATCAGGTTGATGATGCAGAACTTTTGGAGCTTGTAGAGCTTGAGGTTCGGGAACTTTTATCCAAGTATGATTTCCCAGGTGATGATATACCAATTGTTAAGGGTTCTGCGTTGGCAGCTCTTGAAGATAAGGATAAAAGCATTGGTGAAGATGCTGTTCGTCTTTTAATGAGTGAAGTTGATAATTATATTCCAACCCCTGAACGTCCTGTTGATCAACCATTTTTGATGCCGATAGAAGATGTATTTTCGATTTCGGGTCGTGGAACCGTTGTTACGGGTCGTGTTGAGCGTGGTGTTATTAAAGTTGGAGAGGAAATCGAGATTATCGGTATTCGTCCAACATCTAAGACGACGGTTACAGGTGTTGAAATGTTCCGCAAGCTTTTAGATCAAGGTCAAGCGGGTGATAATATAGGAGCTCTTCTACGTGGTGTTGATCGTGAAGGGATTGAGCGTGGTCAAGTATTGGCGAAGCCAGGATCCGTTACACCTCATACGCGTTTTAAAGCAGAAGCTTACATTTTGACAAAAGATGAAGGTGGACGTCATACACCATTTTTCACGAATTATCGTCCTCAGTTTTACTTCCGTACGACGGATGTTACAGGTATTGTTACACTTCCAGAAGGAACGGAAATGGTTATGCCAGGTGACAATGTTGCGATGGATGTTTCGTTGATCGTTCCGATAGCGATGGAAGAGAAACTTCGTTTTGCTATTCGTGAAGGTGGTCGTACTGTTGGTGCCGGTATCGTCTCTAAGAT
>NZ_JBHINT010000029.1:0-1253 GCF_042195145.1 Bartonella sp. CL434QHHD
ATAAAAAATTGAAAATTCGTTAAAGAGGAATTTCATGAAATTTACAGTTTTCGCGCAACTTTTCAATAAAGTTGATCAGATAACAAAAACGTATGTCACGGACATTTCCTCAAAAACAATAGCTACAATTACACCCTTTGTATCAATCAGTCTCACAATCGCTTTCATCATCTATGGTTGGCTCATCATCCGGGGCGCTATAGATATGCCTCTCTCCGGATTTGTAAATCGTTTCCTACGAATAAGTATTATTACTTCAATATCCCTTACCACAGGACTTTATCAGAGTGAAATTGCGGATTTAATAACACAAATGCCCTATGAGTTATCAAAAGCACTCATAACAAATCCACTCAATGATACACAATTAATGAATTTACTTGATACAGCAGCAACCAAAGGATTCCAATATGCAGGCCGTCTTTTCCAAGAAACCGTCTTCTTCGAAGCCAATGGGCTGCTTTACAGTCTCTTAGGCATCATCATCTTGCTGGCAACAAGCTTCGTAGTAGCAATCGGCGGTGGTCTCGTGCTACTGACAAAACTCGCTATTACACTTCTCGTCGGATGGGGACCTCTCTTCATCGTTGCTTTGCTCTGGCAACCAACTCATCGTCTTTTCGAGCAATGGATAATCCAAGTCGTGAATTATATAATCCTCTTTCTACTCTTAGCCACTGTATTTAATCTGATGATGAATATCTTTGCAAACTATTTGAGCGACATGAAACTCGATTACAACCAGAATATAAGCTTCATGTTTGGGGGAGCTCTCATCTTGTCCATTATATCCATCATGCTGTTACTCAAACTATCAAGCATTGCTAATTCTCTCGCAAAAGGCATTACATTCGGACATCTATGGAGACATAGAAACTAGATGAGATAGAAAGCAATGGTTCCCGTAACAGACGCCCTTAATGCCCATATGACAAAATAACAAGAATATCCAATCCTAAAGTAAAAAATATTCGCACTGAAATTGAGCTATTTTTATAAATTAAAATGGAATAAAAAAAGTAAAATAATTACACACAACGTACTTTACTTTATGTTCAAAATAATAATAATGACAACAAATATCAGGATGTATATAACAATAAAAAAGAGTCATATTAAAATGAAGTCGATCATTCTTGTAATTTTGATTGCAAACCTTTTATCGGCTTGTGTATTAGCACCAAAGCTAAAACAGCCAAATGATAGGAACCGGGTGCCTATTAATAAAACAATCCCTGCCGAAATCAAGCGAG
>NZ_JBHINT010000049.1:0-1266 GCF_042195145.1 Bartonella sp. CL434QHHD
GATTGTTTATCAGCATCTTCAGTTTAATCAGGCGCGTGATATTGATAATCTTGATGTTGATTTAGGAAAATTTCATCAATGATTTAGAATACTCACTCATCATTCTACATATTCAATAAAAAACTGAATATTATAAATTTCTTTCATTCAAACCTGTTTATATTTAATCAATTAACCCCTTGTTCATCACAAACGAAGCTGGCATGTAAAGAAGGACTTTTGAAAAAAAGGTGAATTGCTTCTTATGAACATTCTCGAGTGCTAAAATCTGCGCAAATATTGAATGCTGAAAAAAGAATGATGATATCCGCGCATAACCGCAATAAAAATAATATCCTGTATCCAATCAAAATTTCTCTGCCACCTATCATTTACAAAACAACAACCGTAACAATACGATAAAGCATACTTTACTTTTATTATAATTTGACCTCAAACTCCCTCTGTTTGTTCTAAAAACAAGTATTTCTCCAAAATTCTTAAGTAAACATCCTAAAAAAGGAAACAAATAATATGCGTATGAAATGATATAAACGTAAATAAAGTTCTAAAACAAAATTCAAAAAAATGCATAAATCTCGTAAAGACTAAACTTATGATCTATAAAATATAATAAAGAAATGGACAAAAACAACCATCAATATCGTCTCTTTTAAAAGATTATACCACAAGAATTTAGCATTCAAGCTTCTCACATTCACAATGAAATCTGCCCCCATATCTTAATATCAAAATTTTAGGAAAATTCCTCATCGCATAGAAGAAAGCATCTATTGTAATCTTTTATATCAAAAAAATAACCATATTGATGAGGAAAAATAAATTTCAATACATTAAAAGGCAGAAAAATCTTCTGCCTTTCATATAAAAATGCACATTATATCTCTTCAAAAAAGATGGCGCAATCCAGCAGAGAAACTGGCTCCAGAAAAACCAGCTTTCTTAAATTTATGCTGATAAGTTACATCTCCATGAAGAAAAAGTTTTGAAGAAAGACGAGCATTAAACCCAAGACCTGCTTCCAAAAAAGAACCAAAAAAACCTAATTGGAAATCGTTTTTAAAAGAAACAAATTGCTTATCTTCAAAACTATGCAAATAAGAAAGCTTACTATAAAAAGAAACGACACGTCCCTCTTCAGAAACATTAAGTGTCTTGCTTAAACGCCCACCAACACGCCCCACCCATTGATGAAATTTTCCTAAATCAACATCAAGATTATCAATATCACGCGCCTGATTAAACTGAAGATGCTGATAAACAATC
>NZ_JBHINT010000048.1:0-1338 GCF_042195145.1 Bartonella sp. CL434QHHD
ACCAGAAAGGGTTTTGGTTAAAAAATTTGCGTAATCATCAGAAGCATTCAAACCAGCAACAGAGAGAAGGCTTTGTGGATAAGACACACCGGCATTTTTTACACCTTCAAGAAATGTGTTTCTAAAATCAGGATTTGCTGAAAAAACAGGCGTAACATTCGATAAGAATGTAGCCGCTATAGCCAACGAAAGAACTTTAACAAAAGAAAAACGAGAACGTTTTAATTCACTCGCAGCTTGTGGGGCATATAATTTTTTCATAACAAACTCTCCAATGAAAAAACTTAAAAACACCTCCAAAACATAAAAAAGACACATTTTAGCATTATTGATGTCTTTGGAATTCAGAGTAGACGATCATTGCTTAGAGTGTGAACATTTTGAGTCTTTAGTCTTGTTTTGTTTGTGCTCTCTGTATTGGGACCTAAATGTTTGTTTTTTTGATTATGTTTTGTGGACATAAAGATGACACATTTAGAGTCTAAGTTTTTTAGTGTGCTGTTTTTTCTAACTAAAAAGGGGTCTTTATATTTAATATTACATTTTACTTGGTAGTGGTTACTATAAAATCCTTTGTACTAGGTTTTAGTATGTATTTTCCTAATTATAGACTTTATTTTTATTAGAAAGCATGGTTTTGTTAATAATAAGTAAAGTAAAAAGAAATTGTAATATGTCTGGAATATAGTTTTCCTTGGATAACGGCTTTTTAGTTGGATTTTTTCTTTTTAATATATCATATAATGATATATGCGCGGTCCCGTGATGTACCTTTTATCTTTACGCACTACTTTTCCCCCTTTGAAAGTTATTTCATCAAAATGAGTCTTACTAATATACACTCCCATATTGCTATAGGCTGTTCATGAAAATAGCAACATAAAAATATAACTTTTTAGCAATATGGATTCTACTATGATCTTTTTTCAACAAAATATAGAAAATCTTCTATAAAACATCACAGTCTATAGCCTCATCAAATATTATGCTTATCTCTAGATAAATACTGTGCGTCTGTAAAAAAAATATCCACCCTTATTTCAATAAATAAGGGTGGATGTTTTGTTTTCGTTGTTCGTATTATTTTATTTTCAGAGTAATTGCACCACCTATGCCCCAATGACCACCAGCACTCGTGGCAGAGAGATTAGAGCGGATTTTTCCGTTTTCAGATGTATAACCAGCACCAAGGGCAAATGCGGATTGTCCACGCCATGTGCCGCTACCAAATGAGACACTCAAAGATCCTGGCTCGTCGAAGTAACGTAGGTTGGATACTGCTAGACCAACGGCAGCTGCTTGCCTTGCCTCTTTCCGTACGCTCTTAATATCATAACT
>NZ_JBHINT010000008.1:0-1461 GCF_042195145.1 Bartonella sp. CL434QHHD
ATTGACCCGTGACATAAGCCGCCCATTTATCCATATAGACACGGCGCTGTTCTAGATAGTCAGTACGACGATAGGAGCGCTTTACTTGTCCTCCTACTGTATGACTTAGAATGGTTTCAGCGACCTCATAGGGGGCATCGGTTGTTTCTGCTAGCCAATCGCGTAAACTAGAGCGAAAACCATGCGGGCAGGCTTCAAGTTTATTGTCTCTCATATATTGAGCCATACACTTCTCAGCGAGGGGACCGCGACCTTTAGCAGAAAAAAAGAAATCATTACGAGAAAGCAATCGTGCTTGTTTTAAAATGTCTAATGCTTCAGTTGATAAAGGCCGCGAAATTCTTTTGTTGTATCACGCTTGCCTTTCATATTTTCAGCAGGTATGGTCCATATATCCCCATCAATTTGATCTTTATGAATATGACGTAAAGGATTGGTACGAACACCTGTCAGAATAAGCAAACGCAAAGCCAGTTGTGTTATGGTTGATGCTTCACAGAGTGTTTTATAAAAAGCGGGAACATCTTTC
The DNA here is from genome assembly GCF_042195145.1 of Bartonella sp. CL434QHHD. NCBI lineage: Bacteria > Pseudomonadati > Pseudomonadota > Alphaproteobacteria > Hyphomicrobiales > Bartonellaceae > Bartonella > Bartonella sp. CL434QHHD. The sequence goes on from NZ_JBHINT010000008.1 coordinate 530, forward strand.
CAATCCATTGCAGGTAAGTTTTTGATTTTATGGCGTTGTTTGCCTAAGAGAGCGCGTGCTTTTTCTACTGCTTGTAAATCAACATCTAAACCCAAAGCAGCCGCATGTTTGAGACAAAGATTGAGACGAATGAGAGCTCTACGCGCTGTAACAGCTTTTGTATGCCAGATAGGGGCAATAGTGTTGCGTATCTCAGTTTGTGTAATCTCAGAAACCGGCAGACAACCTAATTTAGGGAGAATATGAAGGCGTAAAGGTAAAAACCAATCTCCATCTTTACCATCATTCTTGAGTTCAGCTTTACGACTTTCAAAAGCATCCACGGCAATATCTTTTAAATAATGGAGATTGCTTATTGCTTCACGCTTTTGTTTATTGCGTTCTTTAATGGGGTCACGGCCCTCACGTAAAACCGAACGCCACCCAGTTGCCAATTCACGGGCTTGTTTTAAAGAGACATCTCGCAACGCTCCCAATCCCATTTCACGACGACGACCATGAATGGTATAACGATAAATCCATTGAGCACCTCCATCTTTACGCTTATGAAGAAGCAAGCCGGCACCATCATTATATTTGCCAGCCCCCAATGTTGCGACAGATCTTGCATTAAGACGGTTCATAAGAGCCATTTTTTAATCCTTTCTTATACAAATTTGATCCACACACTCATCCCACTTGTTATGTGCAAATGAGTGGTTTTGATTGATTCAAGATAAACAGATTTGAAATGAGAGAATCTTCCGTTATTCGGGATTCTAACTCAATATGAATAACGCTAGATTATCATTATAAATCAATATCTTGTATCGGTAATGCCGTCCCCTTATAATGGTTTGAACTTCATTGAGTTCACCACTTTGAATAAAGGGACGCGTGCCATAAAAGACAACGCTTTGTTGTTCCTCTTTGCCGCGAGATCTGTCAATTGC
>NZ_JBHINT010000010.1:0-1471 GCF_042195145.1 Bartonella sp. CL434QHHD
TAAGGCTTTTAATGCTCTCATTGAGACCATGGATGCAATAGAAAAAGCTTTGATTTTAAAACTTCAAGATGAATCACCAAATGCACTCAGAATTTTGGCAATGATTACAAATTTTGGAACCTTAAACCTCCCCCGATTATGGAGCCTTTGTTAAAAGCTTACGAACCAAATTTGGAGAGCCCCATTAAAAAGGTTGCTTAATTAAAAAAATAGAACTCCCCTCCCCGTTCTCAACAATGGGGAGGTGGTTAAGAAGGTAATAAAATTAAGGTGCACTATACCAAGTTGATCGTCCACCACCATGACGTATCAAAAGACCTTTTTCAACTAATGATGTAAAAGTTACTTTAAGTGTATTAGGGCTTGCACCAACCTCACGCACCATATCGCGGGTTGTAACACGTCCGTGATTACGCACATAATCAAGAATATTAAGAGCCAATTCAGATAAGGAAAAAAGAGCATTTTTTTCACTCTCTATTTTTATTTCTAATTGGCGTTTTTGTTTTTGTAGAGCACGTAAAAAAAAGAGTATCCAAGGTTCCCAATTGGGTGTTTTAGTATAAATTGTTTTTTGAGTCTGATTCAGAGCTAAGTAATAGCTTTCTTTATTATTCTCAATAATGCTTTCAAGTGATGAATATGGTACATAAACATAACCTTTTTGTAACAAAAGAAGGGTGGTTAAGATACGGCTTAAACGTCCATTTCCATCTTGAAAAGGATGAATAGCTAAAAATGTTACATTAAAAATACCAATCGTAAGTAAAGGATGAAGATCATTTAATTCATTGGTTTTATTGAACCAAGTAATAAGCTCTTGCATTCGGTATGGTGTATCAAATGGTGTAGCTGTTTCAAAAACAATGCCAACCATTTTTCCTTGAGAATTAAATGCTGCTACATCATTGCGTACAGTCTTATATTCACCTCGATGTCGTTGATCTTTCTCACTATTACACAAAAGATCACGATGAAGTTGTTTAATATGGTTTTCAGTAATAGAAATATCACTCCAAGATTGAAAGATTGTTTCCATAACCTTGGCATAACCGATAACTTCTTGTTCATCACGACTCTTGAAACGTTTAATTTCTAAGTTTACCAAAAGCTGTTCGATTTCGCGGTCTGTTAACTTACTCCCTTCAATGCGTGTAGAAGATCCAATACTTTCAACAGTAGCAATATGGCGAAGGGCGTTCAATCGCTCAGGTGCAAGAGTACCAAGAGCGCGCCATGCCCCTTTGAACTCATCAATCTCAGTAATGAGAGCCAACAATTTTTGTGTAATTTGGAGTGTATCTGTTTTCATACCGGAATATATACCCGATTATACCCGATTGTCAATCATTCGTAACACAGTAAACTCTTACTTCTTATGGCAGAGAAGAAGGCAAGGAGCAACTATGGATAAGAAGAATCGTAAGGGTCTATCGGTTCGTGCGTTTGCGAAGAAGATGGGGGTTTCACA
>NZ_JBHINT010000051.1:0-2378 GCF_042195145.1 Bartonella sp. CL434QHHD
ATTAAGACGCATTAGTGCTGTTCGAGCAGTTCCAGCTTTTGTATGCCAAATAGGGGCAAGGGTATCGCGTATCTCTGTTTGGGTAATCTCTGAAACGGGCAGACAGCCTAATTTAGGGAGAATATGGAGGCGTAAATGTAAAAACCAATTACAAGACTCACCATCATTCTTTAATTCAGCTTTACGGCTTTCAAAAGCATCTAGAGCAATATCTTTTAAATAATGGAGATTGCGCATTGCCTCACGCTTTTGTTTGTTGCGTTCTTTAATAGGGTCACGCCCCTCACGTAAAACAGCCCGCCACCTAGTTGCCAATTCACGGGCTTGTTTTAAAGAAACATCTCGCAAGGCACCCAAGCCCATTTCGCGGCGCCGACCATGAATGGTATAACGATAAAGCCATTGAGCACCACCATCTTTACGTTTGTGAAGAAGCAAGCCGGCACCATCATTATATTTACCAGCTCCCAATGTTGCGACAGCCTTTGCATTAAGACGATTCATAAGAACCATTTTTACTCCTTTCTTGTACAATTTTTACCCACACATCAACCCCGCTTGTGACGTGCAAGTAAGTGGTTTTGATTGATTCAAGATAAACAGATTTGAAATGAGAGAATCCTACGTTATTCGGGCGTCTAATTCAATATGAACAGAGCTAGATTATCATTATAAATCAATATCTTGTATCGGTCATTATCAAGCAGGGGATATTTTGCCTAATTCTGTTTGGTGTTTAAATCACCGTCCACGTAGTGCCCCAGAGGGAATGGTTTACAATCCGTGGCATAATATTTGGGTTGATATTTATCTTCAATCAGGGACAGGTGTAAATGCAAAGTCGGCATATGGTGTTCCGATTACGATCAATCGTAGCTATGCAGATCATGCCTTTGATTTTTGGTCTGTTAATAAGAGATTTTTGACGAGTGATGAGTTCGCGTCTTGCATGTGTGGAATCAATTCGGGAACCAGTATTATAGGCAATAAAGCGCCTTCTCCCAAAACGTCTGGAGGACACGTTGATACAGAAAATTGTCGTATGATTTCGTATATCGGTTGTGAGGATGGTTGCGGTTATGTTTGGCAATATTTGTCTGGTTGTTATCCAGTGACTAAATGGCATACAGGAGAACAAGGAAGCAGTTTACGTGTAGACATAAATGTTATATTGGGAGGAGGCGATTGGACTGGTGGCTCTAACAATGATCATCTTGTACGGAATTTTGCGCATTCTCGTTATGTAGAAGATGAAAAAATAGGCGCCCGTGGATGTAGCGAGCCACTTTATTATAATTAGCGCGAGATTGATTAGAACATCATTTTATCCAGCCCCACTTTTGTGGGGCTTTTTTTATGGAGCGTCAGATGAGAAAGATATCGAAAGAAGGATTGGCACTTCATCTTGAAGTTTTAAAATCAAAGCTTTTTCTACTAAACTCATGATGTCAACCAGAGCAGTACAATCTTATCACTCATATTTTCATGTCTAGAAAATTGAGATAATGCCATCCATAAATCGCATAAGAAGTTAGTATTTACCTTCATTGCACACCTCCATGGATTCGTTCTCTCAAACATGCCAATCCTTTAGGTGTGATTTTTGTTGAAGGCAGCACCTTTTCTGTTCCATCCGGTTTTTGAATGGTGATGGCAGAACAGTCTATGAAGCCTTTTTTGATTTTATCCTGATTAAGGTAACAATGGACCACTCGGAGCACGTCGATACACCCAATCATTTTTACGCAAGTAATCTGTTAAATCCTTTGGTCTTATCTCCAACATCTTCGCGGCTTCAATCAAACCAAACAAACCATCAGAGCGTTTTAAGCCTTCTAAAGCTTTTGCTTTTAGTGCTAATTCTGAAATAACATGGTCTTTCTGCTCAATTTGATTTTGTAGATGATTTAAGGCGCCAAGTAATACTTCGGGTTTGGAGTAATCAATTTGTGGAATAGCTACTTGTCTTTCCAACTCTTTCCAACGGTCAATTATCTTTGCTCGTAAGGCAGTGCTGTAACTAGAAACAAGAATTAAGCATTCACGCTTTGGCAGGTTATAACAAGGGCGGCTTTCACCTTTGTTATCAAGGTAGTGCTCACCAAAATCAACCTCCTCAAATTTGAGGGCGTTAAGTTCTTCAAGCGTTTTCTTGATGTCACGCATAATATTGTCATGCCTTTTGCCACATAATTCAGTAATTTTAATAATGGTATTCATAAAGAATTCTTAGATGTTAGGCGTTCCTTAATGACATTCTAAAAGAGTGCTGGGCGCTAAAAAACACGGCATCTAGTCCGTCGTTACGCCTTTCCCCGAAGGGGGTATATGGTATAACCACACCTGACAAAGCTATTAGCATACAATGAGTTAAAGCT
>NZ_JBHINT010000020.1:0-3319 GCF_042195145.1 Bartonella sp. CL434QHHD
CCGTAGCATCATAAGAAACATGCGCATGATCATAAATATGAGCATCAGCAAGAATGCGGGCACTACCATTCACATGAGCATTACCATAAATATTGCCATAAACATGAGCATTGCCATAGACAAAAGCATGGTCATAAACTTTAGCATATTGAGAGATAAAAGCTTTTCCATAGACTTCAGCATTGCCATAAACTTGACCACAGACTTGCGAATAATGCCGTATTTTTGCATCATCATACACTCTTGCATGACCGTAGACACAAGCCTCATCATAGACCCAGCAATTGCCATCATGGGATAGATTAGCTTCCTTTTCAATAAAGCCCCCTAAATCCCCAGCCTTAACATCATCGAAATTTTTTAAAGCACGAATGCGGTAAAGATTTATAATATTTCGAGTAAGTGCATGTTTGATTTTTTTAATTTCACTGGTTAATTCGTATTTTTTGCACATAGGAGTACCCTCACAATCTAATGTGATAAACGTTTTCTAAAATTTGAAATGGAAAATTGGATTGGAAAGCAGGCGCCCCCACAACGCCCATGCTTTATTTAAGCAGCTTCATTTATGGTTTTGTTATTATTACCAATATCATCATAAATTTTTTGATTGCCATCAACTATAGCATTGCCAAAGATTTTTACTAAGTAACAAACATATACATTGTCAGAAACGACGGCATTATCGTAAACATGAGCAGCCCAATCAATACGAGCAGAGCCTAATATTTTTGCATTGCCATAAACAAAGCCCCTTACATAAGCATTATCAGCAATTTTCGCATTGTCAGAGATTTTTGCATCAAAAATGATATTAGCTTTATTACAAACAAAGGCATTGTCATAAACTTGACCACGAACGATAGCATTGTCAGAGATTTTTGCATTGCCATAAACATGAGCATTTGCACCGAAAATCCATGCATCATCATTAACAACGGCATTGCCATAAACTTTAGCATTTCTATTAATACAAGCATTATCATGTATTTTTGCATTGTCAGAAACGACAGCTTCCCAAAAAACGGTAGCATTATCATAGACCCAGCAATTGCCATCATGAGAGAGATTGCTTTCATTTTCGATAAAACCACCTAAATCACCAGTCTTTACATCAGCAAAATCTCTAATGGCTTTAATGCGGTGTAAAGTATGACCAGCCACACAACGCGTTTCATTCGTAAATTCGTATTTTTTTGTTATAGGTAAAGAGACACAAGCGTCATCAGAAATTTGAGATGCAAGATTAATCGTTTCATTGTCTTCAATACGTGTATACCAATTAATAAAAGCCTTCCCATAGACTTTTGCATTGTCTCTTATAACAGCCTTATCACATACAGCGGCGTTATTAAAAACATGAGCATGTTTGTAAACAAAAGCATATCCAAAAACTAAGGCATTATCATGTATTTTTGCATTGTCATAAACACTAGCAAAATCAAATACCTTTGCATTATCACAAACCGTTGCATTATCGAAAACACGAGCATAATTAAAAACAGTAGCATTATCAGAAACAAGAGCATTATTATAAACACAAGCCTCATTAGCTATCCAGCAATTACCATCATGTGATAAGTTACTTTCCTTTTCAATAAAGCCGCCGAGGTCGCCCGCCTTTACATCAGCAAAATCTCTAATGGCTTTAATACGGTGTAAAGTATGACCAGCCACGCAACGTGTTTCATTAGTAAATTCGTATTTTTTAGACACAGTTATAGCGTTCATAGGTAACTCCCTAAGTTCATATTTGATAAATTTAAAAATGAAATGTTTAAAAGAGGGGCGCCCCCGCCGCGCCCGCGCATTATTTACGCAGCGTCTTTTATAGACTGGTCATTATAGACAATTTCTTTACTACAGACTTCAATATTATTGCGAACCCAAGTGTCACCTTTAATGACCGCATTGCGAAAAATCTTTACATTTGCAAAAATACAAGCATATCCGGAAATTTTCGCATTATCATAAATTTTTGTATCATTAAAAACACAAGCGTAATAATGAACATGAGCATTACCAAAAATATGAGCATCCGGATAAATACGTGCAAAGCCATACACATGAGCATTGCCATAAATATTGCCAGCCACAACCGCCTTGCCATAAACCCTTGCATTTTCATAAATACAAGCAATATTATTCACATGGGCATACCCACTTACAACGGCATTATCGTAAACCCTTGCATTGCTATAAACCTTGGCTTTACCGCCGACCCAGCAATTGCCATCATGTGATAAATTACTTTCACCTTGTATAAAACCGCCTAACTCACCTTTTTTGACGTTTCCAAAATCTCTTAAAGCGCGAATTCTATGAAGAGTTTTAAAGCCAACCTCTATTGTTTCACCTGTAAATTCGTATTTTTTTACAGGCTCTTGTTTATTAACAGATGCGGTTTCATTTGAAATGTTAGAGGAAATTGTATTTTGGGAATTTTTCATTTTAAATTCTTTCTAATCAAAATTGTTTTTCAATTGACACCCTAATGGGCGCCGGGTGTTGAAAAACACGGTGATTAGTCCGTCGTCACACTTTTCTCATAAAGAGTATTGTATGGTGTGACCACACCCGACATAATCGTTATATGCCATTTAAAGCATAAAAGACAGTCAGTTTTTAAAAACTTTGGAAAGACTGTTTCGTAGCCTTATCCGCTAATCAAAAGTGTTTTTCATCACTTGATTATTTATATAACAAAATACGTATTTATTGTCAATTAATATTTTATCTTTTTTGATATTTTTTCTTATTTTTTTAAATACTTTATGTATTGATAATGTCTTATGCTTATTAATTGCTTCTTTTATATTTATGTGCTTTTAAAGCTATATTATAGGTTTTATTAAACGATTGCGTTATTTTCTGAATCTATACATTTATAATATTTAGAAACGCTCTCATAATGCGTATTTTAAACTTTATAACCTGTCAATTTTGTTGCTAAATAAATTTTAAGATTTCTGTTAATTTCTTTTAATAACACATTTTAGACTTAACAGCCTTTATAGGGACTGTCTTTATAAACAAATGCTTCCATTTGCATTTTTGCTTTCTCTATAGTTGTTATGTTCTTTATAGCCATGGCATCATTTTTCATGTTCATAAGAGAAATGATAAATAGGATATATGATAATTGTGATTTATAGACCGTTATGAAAACATCTAAAGAGAGAATGATAATTATAGAGATGAGCAAAATCCCTTTTAATAGACTGTGTCAGTGTTGTCAGTTCCTTTTACGCCCCTTTATATATTTTTTTCAATCAAAAAATAAAAGTTATTATATTTCAATATGTTAATGCTTTAAATA
>NZ_JBHINT010000052.1:0-3541 GCF_042195145.1 Bartonella sp. CL434QHHD
CAGGTACCCCAGCCAATACTTAATTAAATCAATAGGTTATATAAAAGTTCGGGAATTTTGATTCCGTTGATTCTTTTAACTTATTTTCTACCTATCCCTAACTTTTTTGAAGTTTTTTGATTGCTTCTATTGCAAGTCGTTTTCTATCGGCTGTTTTGGTATAAAGGGATGCCATGTTATCTTCTGTCCAGCCAAAAAGCGCTTTCATTTGCGAAACTGTCGCACCAGCATTGGCTGCACGTGTTGCTGCTAATTTTCGCAATCCATGCGCTGATTTTTTAATACCTGCTGCATTACAAGCTTTACGAAACAGATTACCAAAACTTTCTTTGGTCAGTTTTTTACCTTCTTTACCGCAAATAAATGTTTCATCTCCAATAGGTCCAATTTTAAGTGTTTCTGCGAGTTCTGGCAAAATCGGGAGAAAAACATCTGTTTTAAATTGGCTCTTTTCTGTTTTTAAATGAATAATATTATCTGTTGTGATATCTTTCCAGCCGATACGAACGGCATCACCACGACGCAAGCCTGTATAAAGAAGAACATCAATCCAGACGCGTTCATGTGTACCATGTGACCAACGGTGATAATATTTGTCAATATCTTCTTCTAACCATGGTATGAACCCTTCTGCGTTAAAGGATTTTGGCGGCTTTATATTAAAAGCAGGATTTCTATTCAAAAGATCATTATCAACCGCCCAATTAAAAAGACCATTTAAAGCCGTTAAAAAATGTCTTGCCGCTGCGGGAGTCTCTCGTCTTCTTTCTACTGCGTCAAGAATGTGTTGTTTGTTTATGCTTTTATATGCACGATCACCGATATGTTTAGAAACATTATTCAGAATTCGATATTTAACTTTTTTAGTAGATTCTGATTGATTATGCCATTGCATGCTTTGTAAATACTGATGCAACAACCAATCGAAAGACCCTTCTGTGAGTCTGGTTTGTTTTATTTTCTTGGAGGAGCCATTTTGCGCTTGTTTAATAGCCAGCGTATAATTGTCAACAAACTCTTGCGTTCCATAGGTTCCTTCAATCCGAAACCGTGGTCCATGACCAATACGTACATACCATATAACTTTACCATGGCGTGTACGTTCACGAACAAGATGCGGCGGACGGCGTTTTGGCATGGCTAAAACTTTATACCGTCGACAGAACGACAAGTTTTGCTGGTCTCGTAGTCTTCTTGTTCATTTTCAAGTGGTGGAAAATCGTCAATGCTATAAGTATTATCTGTCGTTGTTGGTGTTATGGTTTTATTGATATGAATTAATAATTCCCCTGTAGGTTTGATTTCTATGAGTTCACATCCTTGTTTTTTAGCTTCTCTTAAAGCACGAGCAATAGCTGGTTGCGTGATAGTAGGTGGGCGGTGTGGCATGTTTATTCCCCTTCATTTTAGATGTAATTCACTCGTGGCGTGAATCACGCTGGTGTTAAAATTTTGTTTGTGTTGCTAGAAAGGAATGTCGTCTTTTGCTGAAGAGTCGCCGTTCTGGGCGGTCATAGTTCGTTTACAAGCTTCTGAATTATCATAAATTTTTGTATCGCCATAAATTCTTGAATCACTATCGATAACCACATTTCCATAAATTTCTACGCTTCCAAAAATATGACCTCTATATATTTTGACGTTATTATAAATTTTTGCATTTCCAAAAATCTCTGCACTATAAGCAACTTGTGCGTTATCAAAAACCTTAGCGCTATCGTAAATATTGGCAAACAAATACGCTTTGGCATCATTATAAATCCAACAATCGTTTTCATGACTTAAATTGTCTTCATGCTCTATAAAGCCGCCAAGATCACCTGCCTTTACATCTCCAAAGTCTTTCAATGCACGGATGCGGTAAAGCGTAATGTATCCCTCAAACTCAATTGTTTCATCAGTAAGTTCGTATTTTCTCATCTGGTTTTTTCTCTAGTTGAGATTCTTCTATCGTCATCAATCCAGTCGTCCCAACATACACATGCTTCACCGTAAATTTTTGCATGACCATAAATATGCGCATCACCGTAAACTTGCGCATTGCCGTAAACACGCGCCCTATCGTAAATGTGTGGCTCTTCGTAAACTTGTGCATTGCCATAAACTTCTGCATTATCAAAAACGCTAGATTCACCGCAAATATATGCATCACCGTAAACTTCTGCATGACCGTAAATGCATGGTTCATCGAAAACTTCTGCTTTACCATAAATACGAGAATTGTCGTGAACATGTGCATAACCGTAAACATGTGCATTTTCGTAAACCTTAGCATCATCATAAACACAAGCATAACCCCCAATCCAGCAATTGCCATCATGACTTAGATTGTCTTCTTTCTCGATATAGCCGCCAAGATCACCTTGCTTGACGTCCCCAAAATCTCTCAATGCACGAATGCGGCGGAGCGTTTTGCGCCCAACTTCGATTGTTTCATCAGTCAGTTCATATTTTTTCATCTGGTCTTTTCTCCAGTTGATATGGCGTTATAGTCATCAACGTGTGCGCTACGGTAAACTTCTGCATCACCGTAAACTTTTGCTTCTCCGTAAATTTCTGCCTTATCGTAAACACGTGCTTCATCGTAAATGCGTGCATCATCGTAAACTTTTGCACGCCCATGAACATGTGCATTGCCAAAAACCAAGGCATCACCAAAAACCTTGGCATAACCATAAACCTCTGCATTATGGGAAACGCATGCCTCACCGTAAACACGTGCATTGTCATAAATTTTAGCATCACCATAAATCCTTGCACTATCGCCTACATGTCCGTCTTTAATTTTTGCATTGCCATAAACTTCTGCCTTATCGGAAACGTATGCATAACCGTAAATTTCTGCATTATGGGAAACGCATGCTTCATCGTAAATGCGTGCACAACCGTAAACCTCTGCCTTACCGTAAACACGTGCTTCATCAAAAACGCGTGCACAATCGTAAACCTCTGCCCTACCGTAAACTTCTGCATCACCGTAAACTTTTGCTTCTCCATAAATTTCTGCCCTACCGTAAACGCGCGCTTCATCGTAAACGCATGCGCTCTCGTAAACATGTGCATTATCGGAAACTTTTGCTTCATCGAAAACAAGTGCATTGCCATAAACACGTGCATCTCCAAAAACACAAGCCTTATACCAAATCCAACAATTGCCCTCATGGGATAAGTTGCCTTCATGCTCTATAAGACCACCTAGGTCGTCTGCTTTAATACCACCAAAGTCTCGTAAGGCACGAATGCGGTGGAGAGTTTTGCCATCAACCTCAGTTGTTTCATCAGTAAGTTCGTATTTCTTTTCCATGGTTTATTTCCTTGATTTGCGTACAATCCACCCGTAGCGTGAAGCACGCATGTGTTGAAAGTTGTTAGGAAAGGGCGGGGGTGCTGGGAGGAGAGAGCACCCCCATATGTAAAAAATTTGCAAGTTTATTTTTTAGATGTGCTTAATTTCATATTTCCAATCAGGCAATTGAGTAAGAGCTAATGCGAGTTGTCCTCTATGACACATGCATACATTGGCTTCAAAACAGGTGATTGC
>NZ_JBHINT010000054.1:0-5446 GCF_042195145.1 Bartonella sp. CL434QHHD
ATATTAAAGGGCGTAAAACAAAACAGTCCCTTCAGGGAATTATAGGTGTACGCTATAGTTTCTAAATATATGGTTATTTTTTAGTTATCTTTAAATATATGATTGTTTTAAAGGTCTTTAATTAAAGGTTCAGAGAACAATTTTTCAGAGCACGCAGCTTCGTTGTTCATGATAAACTGTATACCCTTATATACTTGATTATGCATTACTTTTTATCTTTGATAAGAAAACTCCGAGAAAATGCTAAAGAAGCACTATAAGAGCGCTCTTATATTCTTGATCAAAAAAGTATTTAAAAACTATAAAGAACGGTTTTTTATGAGATAAGGAGGATTTTTAAGAAGGATTGTTGCAATCTAAGGTTGAAAATATATTTTGTAGAGCTAATTACGTTTAGTGTCTATGCAGGCGTGAAGGGGGAGGATATGGCTCTACAATATAAATGGAAACGACATTGTTGGATACTCATGTTGAGCAGCTGTTTTGTGCAAGCTGCTGCTGCAAATGAGGGGGGAACAGCACTTTTTTGTCAATCTTCAAGTTATGAAAATGATAAAGTATTTCAAGATCAATACAATGAGGATATGAAAACAGGCAGATGCATACTTGGAGCCTCTAATGATGCCATGGTAAGAACGCGCAATGAATTAGACTTTTTGAAAAAGCCTAGCGATTTTATCATGGATAAGGGTGCTAGAGTGTTTGCGAGTCAACAGGAACTTGACAGTAGTCATCGTGACAATGCTGGATATAATGCACAAGAACAAAATACTGCGTTTCTTAAAAAGCCTGAACTTATCTCCATTAAAGATGGGGCAATTTTAGAAAATTATATCCTTGATAATGAAGGTAAAGCATACATTTCAAATGATGGTGAGATTGATAGTCCAGGGCGATCCATTAATAACACTGTAAGGAATGGTGCAGAGCTTTATGTGTATGCAGGAGGACTCAGTGAGAATAGTAAAATTGAACATGGTGGAATTGAAAATGTTCAGGCTTTGAAGGGAAAACAAGGTTTTTCGAAAAATGCTGTTGTTGAAGAAGGCGGACACCAAAGTGTTGGAAATGGAGGAAAAGTAGAAGGGACTAAAATTTATGGTGGTGAGCAGCTTGTTTTCGGCGAGGGGGATATTGGAGGAGAGATTAAAGGGAGTAGTGCTTCTCATACTGTCATTTATGGTCAAGATGAAACACTAGGCCAACAAAAAGTATATGATGGCGGAAAAGTTTGGAATACGAAAGTTATGCGAGGCGGTGTCCAAGAGGTTGGAAAAAAGTCTCAAAGTGCAAAAAATGGTGGTTTTGCATTTGACACAGAAGTTTTTGGTGGTGGTAAACAACGTATCTTAAAAGGCGGTCAGGCTATTGGAGTCACTTTAAATGAGAGTGCTATTCAGGAAATATATACTGATGGATCTGTAAAGAATCTAACAATGAATGATCAAACAAAATCATGGGTGCATGCTGGAGCAACATTAGAAGGCAAGACACAGGTAAACCATTCTGGGCAGATCCATCTTTATGCTGGGAATGATCAACAACGCACCACAGTAGAAGATATTATTTTAAATGGAAAAGATACAAAACTGTACTCTGTTACTGATGAGTTTGATGGAAAAAGTTCTTTGATACAAAAATTAAGTGGTGAAGGGAGTGTTATTTTTTCGTTTACAGGTTCTGATCCATATTATTCTCAGCTTCATGTGAATAATCTTTCAGGAAATTTACATTTCGCGTTCAATACTACGATTGCCCATAACCGTGGTGATTATCTCTTGGTTGAGAAAGGCGCTGGGAAACATACAATAAGTGTTGCTGATTCTGGAGTTGAAATCACGGATCCTTTTTCAAATAAGCGTGATTTAATTACGGATCAAAGTGGTGGTGCGCATTTTACGCTGACAGATCTTAAGGGTGACAAAATTAACGCCATTGATGGTGGAACTTATATGTATGATTTGAAAGAAAGAAAGGATGAAAATGGGAAAGTTTGGTTTTTATCGGCAGACCGCCTCAGTGGACCAGAGCCTTCTATGCCAGATCCGACAGATCCTTTTTTTCCTGGTGAAACATCAACAACCCCCTCTACAGATGCAGTGTTAACGTTGTCCGTAGTCCCTGGACTTATTTTTAATAATGAGTTGCAAGTTGTACGGAATGGTAGAAAAATTTGGGACAGAAATAAGAAAGATATCGAACTATGGACTTATGGGATTAAGAGCAGAGAACGTGTTGCGACAGGCCATACACACTTTAAGCTTGGGCAGACAGGTTTAGTCTTTGGTGCTGATCAGTTGAGTGAATTAAGGCATGGAGAGTTGTATGTTGGTGGTTTTGGGAGTTATGATCAAGCACGTGTTTCTCATGCACGAGGTGGTGATAGTGATTTGAGCTCTTATAGCATTGGAACTTACGCAACTTATTTTGATCATCGTGGATGGTATATGGATGGTGTTTTGAAATATAATTATTATCGAGATAATTTAAAAGCCATATCAACGAATGGTTTAGCTATTCAAAGTCATTACAATCAGTGGGCGATAGGTGGATCATTTGAGATTGGCTGTTATTTTGAACCGGCACAGAATACTTGGATGCAGCCTTATATCAAGCTAACAGGTTTGCAGGTTGAAGGTAAAAGAATAAAACTTTCCAATGAAATGATAGGTGATCTAAGCCCATTAAATTCATTCCGCAGTGAAGTTGGATTGACTGCAGGACATGAATTTTTTGTGAATTCAGAAACTTCATTAACAGCTTACATTATGGCAGCTTGGTTGCGTGAGAATATAAATAATAATTATACGACAATTAATAAGCAGTATAAATTTATTACAGATTTATCAGGCAGTGCGGGTAAATTGGGAATTGGTTTAAACGGTACGGTCAATGATAAACTAACACTTTATGCGGAAGCACATTATCTAAAAGGACATAAGATTAAGAATGCTCTTCAAGGTATTTTAGGATTACGCTATAGTTTCTAAATATGTGTGTACACGGCTGATTAATTTTACAAATGTAATTGTTTTGCAAGCTTAAACAGATAACGCTCGGCTATGTCTTTTCGAGAGTATAGGGACTTTCTCAAATAGTAGGAATGTCTTTATACTCTCTTTTTTAAAGGCAACATACTGAATTTATAATAATAATTCATTTCTATGCATGTTGAATGAGAGTCTCGAGTATCATAGGATTCTCTCATTCCAAATCTGTTTATGTTGAATCAATCAAAATTATTCGCTTGGCACATCACAAGTGGGATGAACATGTGGATAAAAACTATATAAGAAAAGAGTAAAAATGTTTCTTATGAATCTTCTCTAGTGTCAAGGGCTGTCACAACATTAGGATGGCAAAGTGTATGATGATATCGGCTCGCTTCTTCATAAGCGTAAAGATTGGGGACGCAATGGCTTTACCGGTATACCATTCATGGGATGACGTCGCGAAATGGGTTCGGGTGCGTTGAGAGATGTCTCTTTAAAACAAGCGCGTGAATGTACAATCCAAAGGCGTTTTGTGTTCCGTGAAGGACGTGACCTCGTTAGGCACGAGCATTTTGTTCATCTAACTTCAAATATTGAAAATTGTTCCTTGAACTCAAGTAAACAATTTGAATTTTATTAAGATTTTCAGCCGTAAGTTAGAACTTTCTAGTGGCTTTTATAGAAACACAACCTAAAGTTGTTTATATTAAAAAATACACTTAAAAAGTGTTTTTAAACATAAATAAAACACATTACGATACAATCTAAGACGAGTTACCTACGTAGCCGTGGGATATTTTTCTAAATAATTGAGAGTGGAGTGTCGATAATGCAGTATAAACATAAGTTGAGTTTTTCAGTATTGATGATCAGTAGTTGTCTTGTACAAGTTGCAAGTGCAGTTGAAAACAGGAATGAAGAGTTAAAAAGATTAGAAAATGTGGAAAGTGGAGGGAAGGTACCAAAAGGTTCAGCACTGATTACAACCCTTTTCAACAATAATGTTAAGATCGAAGGTGGTGGTGTTGAAATTGTTGAAAATGGAAAAACTTCCATGGGATCCACTATTGAAAAAGGAGGGATGCAAATAGTTACGCGTGGAGGAAATGCAATAGATGCTAAAATCCTTGGAGGTAAGCAGTTTATTCATGAAGAAAAAGGTCTTGATCTTATAAGCGTGGAGAGAAAAAGTAGTGCATATAAATCCACAGTTTCTGGTGGCAGTGGAGCAGTGGGACAGCAGAATGTGTATGATGGAGCGTGGGTTTGGAATACGAAAGTGGTAGATAACGGAGAACAAAACCTTTATGCAGGAGAAAGAAAAGAGGGGGGAAAATCAATGTATGCTGAGGTCTCTGGAAATGGGAGACAGCACGTCTTAGCGTTAGGAGAATCTTTTGCTACTAATTTGAAAGATCATGCTATTCAAGTTGTATATCCTGAAGGGTTTGTGGATGGTCTGACTGTTAACAACTCTGCTAAGTCGTGGTTCCATGTTGGTATAAAAGATGTCGTTGGAGAAGTAATTGTCAATGATCACGGAGAACTTTATTTATTCGCTGGTGATAGGACAAATCATACGACTAAGAAAAAAATTCCTATAAAGGACAGAGTTGAAGAAACAATATTTGAGGTTGGTGAACGGAATATAGGAGAAAAACCTCAGATTGAAATTGAAGATTTAGGGGGGCAGGATGGGACTATTATTTTTACTTCTATACCGTATGATCCACAACATATTTCACTTCATGTTGAGAAACTTTCAGGAAGTTTGCATTTTCGATTCAATATTAGTGCTACGGGGGATGCAAGTGATTACTTGTCGATTGATGAAGGTTCGGGTAATCACAAAATAAGCGTTGCAGATTCTGGTCGTGAAATTACAGGTCTTATCTCTCAGAAAAATGGTTGGGCTACAGAGATTAATTTAGTTACTGATAAATTAGGAGGCGCTAATTTTACTCTGGAAGATCTTTCGGGTAATTATATTACAGCTGTTGATGGTGGAGCCTATCAGTATGTTTTACGAAAGAGAGAAAGATGTGCTGATTCTAGTGGTTATTCTACAATTTGGTATTTAAGTTCTGCCTCTGAAGGTACGACACGTTCGAGTACTGAAACACAGTGTGTAAACAAGAAAACGAAGATTCCTCTTGCATTATCTGATCAAGGTGCTTCTTCTAGAGGAAAAAATACCGGTTCTCGTAAACCTACTAAAAAACAACCAGCTAAACCACGTCCTCCACGTCATTTAAGAGAAGCGCAGAATGTCTCTAGTGTTTCTGTATCTCCCTCTCAAGAAAATCAGAATCGTCTGGTGTTTCCTCTAGTCAGTTCTCATCCTCTTTCTGCTGAAGAGCAACAAACTGCTGTTTCAGAATCTTCTCACTCTTTAGCCGATCAGATGATTGTGCGTCCAGTTCATAAAGAACAACCTTCTCCACAATTGAGTG
>NZ_JBHINT010000003.1:0-6177 GCF_042195145.1 Bartonella sp. CL434QHHD
ATCTGATCAACTTTATTGAAAAGTTGCGCGAAAACTGTAAATTTCATGAAATTCCTCTTTAACGAATTTTCAATTTTTTATATGATTTTTAAGCACTTTTCGTTGTTTTTTTTAGGATGGAATTAAATTTCGTAGACCTTTTCAGTTTATGAGAGATAACTGAATATTATGCATTAACTTTTGCTTTTTACGAGCATACAAGAAAAATAATATACAAAATATTGTTACAAAAAGCTTTACCTAATAAATCTTATGGTAGGCATTTTCGTGTTTTTACTATTTAAAATTTTTATGTTATGTTTGTCCTTCTGCTGTTTGATAAGTGCATGTTCAGCGTTGCGTAAATGTGCGACCATTTGTAGTTTTGCTGTTTCATTTTGTAGCTTAGCGAGCATTCCAATTATATATGCTTGTAACTCAGCAATACTTTTTAGATCTGTTGTTGTCTTGATTTCATTTAATAGTTCTTCAATTTGCTGAAAACGATTATTTGCTTCTTCAAAAGTCTTTAAACTTACGGCTTTATCAGTGATAGCTGCATATTGGATACGATCGTTGATAAAACTGCTAGATTCATGGATAGAAATAGGAATTTCTTCTTCTTTTAAAATCTTTTTAAGTGATGTAGATAGCGCTGAAGATTCATTTCTATTGTAGAGCGTTTCTGGATTTTTGAGAAAAAAACTGCTGTGATCTGTTTGTGCACTTTTAAGTTTTTTAGTGTCGAATTTTTGGCTTCCCGTTATAGATTCGTGTATCTTTTTTGTTTCCTCAAGTTGTTTTTTTAGCATATCGAGAAGTTGGGCATCAGGTGGCGCTTTCTTTTGTTGTGGAGGTGTTTTCTTTGATGTTTTTGAACTCCCAAAAAAATTGGGCCACGTCGTTGGAATTGATGCCGACAAATCCGCTACTCCAGCGCCCCAAACCCAAGCCATTGCTGGGTTTGGAATCCCTAAAGTTATTACAACTACTATTGAAATGACCTTTTTTTTCATGTTTCCCTCCTGTCATTTTTTGCGTGCTGTAAGAAAATTGGTAACCATATTGCTGGATCATCACCAACTTCCGCGATAATGCTTTCGGCTAATTCTGCGTTATCAGGTGTACCTGATAATACCAAGAGCTCGTCACTAAAGTCGTGTTCGATGGTTTTTCCATCGCGTGTCAGATGGAATTTACCAAGATTCAGTTCTGCAAGTGCAGATTGATCGCCCTGCTTAATGAGGAATTGGCGACTAAACTCACCAAGTCCTTTAACGAGTTCAAATTCGGTATCTGTTAGTTTAAAGCCTTTTGTATAATCTTCATAGTTTGCTTTGGGGTTGGCTAGAAAAATGTAAGTTGCACACTGTTGAATGAGTGTTTTAGCAATATTACTTTCCAAGGCATCGCTAGGCTCTTGTGTTGCATAAACAAAAATACCATTTTGTTTACGGATAGTCTTTTGTTTATTTTTCGCTAAATCTTCAAAGTACGGATCTTGCAAAGGCTTCCAAAACTCATCAAAGATATACATAAATCGCTGTCCGCTAATCATGCCTTCTGTGCGGTAAAGCAAATACATCATCACTGGAGTGCGAGTTTCAAAATTATCTAAAAATTCCGTGATATCAAAGCCGTAAATTTGATGTGTTGAGAGATCAAGAGCATCATGGGGATTATCAAATAACCATCCATAATCACCACCTTCACACCATTTTAGTAAGCGAGCATGAACAGAAGGATGAGCATTATAATCACTTAAACGCGGATTTGGTAAAAATTGTACCAGAAAGGACAAACGACGGAGTGATTGGTCAATGTTACTGCTCATAACAGACATAACCGCTTTGTTAATTTCTTCCTCGTCGTGATGCGTGACCTCACCACCAGCTTCTGCCAATTTTTTAACAAATTGTTTCAGAAAAATAAGATTTTCTTGTGTGGGTGGGAGTTGGAAAGGATTGAAACCACTTCTCCTGCCTGGCTTGAATGTTAAATATTTTCCACCCATAGCCCGAATGGCAATTTCCATGCCACGATCTTTATCAAAAACAACAGTTGTCGGCTTAAATTTTTGTGCTTGTGCTAACAAAAAGCCGAGTAACACGGTTTTACCGGAACCAGATTGTCCGATAAGTGCGGTATTACCAAGTAAACGTTTATCTGTCGAGTCCTCTTCAAGTTTGGAGGCATGAAAATTGAAATAAAGCGGTGTTTTACTGATTGTTTTAAGAATTGTGACGGCTGGTCCCCATGGGTTGCCAGTGGGTTTTCCTGACATAAAATTATGAAAAGATGAAAATGATAAAAAGTTCAATGATGTAATCGGAGCAGGACGTGGTCTCCATTTCCAATTGCCAGGAAGTTGTGCCCAATAGCCAGCTTCTATCGCTAAGTCTACAGGTTTGGGCAGTACCGCAACGTCTAGTAATGCTGCACTCGCTTTGGCCATATGGTCGCGAACTTGCTGAATTGTATCACCATAGATAGTCAATGTGCAGTGATGTTCTCCCATGACAAAATGCCCACTGATAAGCTGGTTTAGTGCTTCGTCAATTTGTTCAATTTGGCTCGTTGCCACATCTCGTGCATCAATAAGATTACGCTGATGCCGTTGTAAATAGTCTTTAGCAGCATGTCGGGAGAGCACCGAAAAGCTCTGCGTCAATACGAACTCGAAGTCACTTTCCAACAAAACATTTAATTGTCCTGGTTTGGTTGTTGCATCATATTCTTTAATTTCCAGCATTCCAAATCGACGCATTCCACTGGTTGTTCGCAGTTCACCAAGAGCACCCCATTTTGAGAAAAAAGGTCGATTGATAGACATATAGTCGGAAAAACGGTCATGGCAAATTGGCATAGGGCGATATTCGCCATTGACAAGCATTCCCAGGAACTCAAGTGCAGAAGAATAAACATGCCCATTTTTTTCATAAGCACCAAGAAGTTCTGCACCGTAACGGTTTAAAGATTGGCCTAAAGTACGGTTGATGTCATTGAGTTCTTTGATACATGTGTCTTGTCGCATCTTTTTTTGATCAAGCGTTTCACGTTCATGTTTAGAAAAGAACGACATAATTTTATCCGCTATCGGTTGAAAAATAACAGTCAGATATAAATCATTGACCATCAAATTATAACCAGTAAAGCTTTGCCGATATTTTTCATCAAGTTGATAGCAAAACATTTGATCAAATGTTGAATCAGGATATTCATAAACACGGCGGCGCACAATATGCGTCCAAAATGATAAATTTGCCGATGCAATACCCCGTAGAGTATTGTTAAGCTCTTTTATCCATTGAAAAATATCATCTTCTGAAGCACTTTGATGCGAGCGTCCGTCAATCTTCCAAATCGATAAATATTCCGCACTTTTAGTAGAGATAATCGTATCTGTAATGTGATGTGAATAAGGAAGGAACAGACTTACAGGTGTCTCTGATATAAGACGTTTGCTGCTTTCAACAGCTGTCATACTTATCTCCTTTTATTATAATTAGAGGGACTATAACTTGATGCACCCCAAAAACCTTTATTGCGATTACGAAATTTGGTATCAATCCATAACCACCAGATACGAAACGCTTTATCATCGTTTTTGGTAATTTGCGCCATAATAAACCATAATGGTGGCGCTATAATCCACAAAAAGATATTTATTGTCATAGCAATAACAGCAACCATCATAAGCATAACAATAAACGGCATCATGGGGACACCCCATATAGTTGGAACACGTGTTGCTCCCTTAAATAAGGGAAAATTTTTTTCTTGCGATTTCATGGGATGTTCTCGTCACTGGAGGTGAAATAATATGTGGCTAATATAGAAAGCTGCACCAGCAATAATGACACTAAATGCCCATCGGATAAATGTAGCTCTTGCGATGATGCGAAATATATAAATAAGCAAAAGTAATAAAAGAATGATAGCAGCAACGACAGGAATAATTATACTTAATCCATATTGCATCCCTATGAAAACATCTAAACTCTTTGTTTCCGTCTGAGCATATGCAGATTGAGTTATTAATAACATAACTGAAGTGATAACAATAGCACTAATCTTACATACTTTTGATTTGAGCGTATTTGATTGCTTCATATCTTTTATCCCCTTTTAATTAAAGTTGCTATAAATAATATTCCTTTTTTCGTAGTATGAGCGACATTATTACTGGTAAAAATCTATAATCGACGAATATTAAAAACATTACGTATTATACTAATTTATGGTTGACCTGTAAATAGCATTTTAGCAAGTTGGGTTGCTGAACCTGCGATGACAACACCGATTGCCCATCGTATAAATGTATCCCTTTCAATGTAGCGTCCTGCGTAACCAATTGCTAAACATAAAAGTATAACAGCAGCAGCAACAGGAATAATATTCTCAATAAGATCTTTTTGCAGAGCATTTAAAGCGTCTTTAGCATTCTTTATTTCTGCATATGCGGGATGCGTTATAAAAAACGCAGTTATAGTTGCAGAAATTGTAATGATTCTGTTGTTATTTTTTGATTGAAGGTTGATTAGTTTTTGCATATTTTACTCTTATTATTAGATGAGTTTTTACATTAAAAACGTTTTGTATTATAACTACTTATGAATTACCTGTAAATAGCATTGTAGCAAGTTGGCTTGCTGAGCCAGCAATGACAACGCCGATTGCCCATCGTATAAATGTATCCCTTTCAATGTAGCGCCCTGCATAACCAATTGCTAAGCACAAAAGTATAACAGCAGCAGCAACAGGAATAATATCAATAAGGTCTTTTTTCAGAGCCTCTAAAGCTTTTCCAGCATGCTCTATTTTTGCATATGCAGGATGCGTTATAAAAAACGCAGTTATAGTTGCAGAAATTGCAATGATTCTGTTGTTATTTTTTGATTGGAGATTAATTAGTTTTTGCATACTGTACTCTTATTAAATTTTTATGAATGCTTTGTATTTCTATTATAGACGGAATAGAATTTTGCTATGTTAATAATTATTAGATGAGTTTTTACATTAAAAACGTTTTGTATTATAATTACTTATGGTTTACCTGTAAATAGCATTGTAGCAAGTTGGCTTGCTGAGCCAGCAATGATAACACCGACTGCCCATCGTATAAATGTATCCCTTTCAATGTAGCGTCCTGCATAACCAATTGCTAAGCACAAAAGTATAACAGCAGCAGCAACAGGAATAATATTGGTAGTAAGGTCTGTTTGCAGAGCCTGTAAAGCTTTACTAGCATTCTCTATTTTTGCATATGTAGGATGCGTTATAAAAAACGAAATTATAGTTACAGAAATTGCAACAATTCTGTTATTACTATTTGATTTAAGGCTAATTAATTTTCGCATATTTCTCTCATTAAGATTATAAATAACATTTTGTATTATAGTTGTCATCTTTAATTTTAATTAACTGCACCTGTGAATAACAGCTTAGCAAGCTGGGTTGCTGATCCAGCGATGACAACGCCAATTGCCCACCGTATAAATGTATCTCTTCCGATGTAGCGCCCTGCGTAACCAATCGCTAAGCACAAAAGTATAACAGCAGCAGCAACAGGAATAATATTTTTAACAAGATCATCCTGCAGAGCATCTAAAGCAGTTTTTGCATTTTGTAATTTTACTTGAGCATACACAGGATTGCTAATAAAAAATGCAGTTATAGCCGCAGAAATTGTGATAATTTGATTATTATTTTTCTGGAAATTAGTTAATTTTCTCATATTTAGTTTCATTGATTTATCATAAATATTTTTCTACGAAATAAGAAACAATTTCATTGATGCGTAATGAAGGCATTGAAATCCAAAGTTTCTTTTACAAAAAATATTTCATATTCCAAAAGATTTATACAGGTTTAAATAATAAATTGGCAAGTTCAGCTGCTGAACCTGCGATAACAACACCGATTGCCCACCGTACGAATGTATCTTTTCCGATGTAGCGTCCTGCATAACCAATTGCTAAGCATAAAAGTATAACAGCAGCAGCGATAGGGATAATCACCTTCAAGTCTGTTTGGAGTGCCTCTAAAGCAGTTTTTGCAGGAGTTAAAACTACTGCTTGGGCTAACACAGGATTGGACATAAAAAATACAGTTAAGGCTGCAGAGGTTTTAGTAATTTTATTTCGAATTATTGTTTGAAGAATTTTTGATTGTTTCATACTGTTTATCTCAATTTAG
>NZ_JBHINT010000059.1:0-23851 GCF_042195145.1 Bartonella sp. CL434QHHD
CATTGGCTTAGTGATGACAGCTTTCATTATGGCTCCTTTTGAGTCATAATTAATGACATCATTAGTCAATTATTGATTTTTATTCTGTGAAAAATTGATTAGCCGATTGTCAACAGAAAAAATCATGATCTTATGCTTTTTTACTTTTTACCTAAAGTTGGTGTTTTTAAACATAAAAAAGTGTAGAAAAAATTCAAGTAAGAAATGTTGATAACCTTGCTAAGACTTCATCCATAATTATATATGGAATAGTTTCCATTCTTTTTCCATTACGCGCTACTATATCTAAAGCACGCGGTTGGTCGCAGCGTATCACACCTGTTGTATGCAGCTCTGTTCCCACCAATGAAATAGCAAAATCTGCTGTTCTAGCAAAATTTTTTCCACTCGTAATGGGCAAAACAATGGGTGTTTTGTTAAACGATTAAACGCCTCCGGTGATACAATCAGTACAGGACGCGTTCCTTTTTTCTCATAAACAGAAGTTGGGTCAAGCGATACAAACCAAATTTCACCTCGCTTCATTACAAGAGCTCTCTGCCAGCAGGTTTAGCATCAAACCACTCTACATCTTTATCCGCAAAATCGTCTGAAGGATTACATTGGGCTAACAATTCTTCAAGAGTGTAATTTTGCGATATCTGTGGTTTCACAAACAATTATCCATTGTCAATAGCCAAACCCACTTGCATATTTTCAGTAAGATGAAGAACATCAATCAATGCAGGCGGTATAGAGAGTATAACTGATCCTCCAACTTTACGTAATTTTGTTGTGTGCATAAAACGCCCTCTCTAATATTATATAAAAATATAACATAAAGCCCATGATTCAATAGCTTTTTATGCTTTTGTGTAAAATGTTTAAGAAGCGCATTTAGAGCAATACGCAATATACTCTGAATAAAGTCAATATTTTTATCTCTCTCTGCTTATCTCGTCTATAAGAGGTTCGTAATTGAGAACGTTTTTCGGAATAGTACCACCCTAAACCCATGCTTTTACTTGCGCTTTGGTACTAAAATCCGCATTCTTAGGTGTTTTGTAATACTGACCACCATCAAACTTTGCACACTCTCTTGTGCCGTCTTCATATTCGTAGAGGTTGTAAAAATACTCCTCTGCTCCGTCCCCCCATAGTGCATATCCAGCGCCGTTGCAGCAAATCTCTTTCGCATGGGCTGTTTACGGTTTTTTAAGAATAGATGTTTTAAAATGAATATGCTTTAATCCTAATTTTACAAATTTGTCTATTTGCCTCAAATTTGATCGTACAGAGCGTTTTATAGGATAGGTTTTTTATCATAAAATCTTTAAATTGCTCTGTACGGTGCCATTTTTTCGATTTAAATGCACATCCAATCACAAAACGATCAGCAATTTTCACTAGTTTACTAACCTGCAATGTTTTTCAATGTTCCCCCAAGACCATTTAAAATCCCTTCAAGCTTTTGCTTTTCAACCAACGCGAGTGGTCTTGAATTCTCTCTCATTGCCTTTTCTTTCAGCCTTTTTTCACGGGTGTTCAAAACAGCCTTGCGTACTAGATTGGCTTTCGTCAAAAGACTATTTTCCAAATCACGACATAATCTTACGAATTCACGAGTGCTTGGAAAAAACGTATCCGATAAACCTTCTAACTCATCGCATAAAGTCCGTTTAACCGTTTTTATCAGTGACCACGCAGAAACACTTTCCAAAACCATTTCATAGGTAAGCGCCATACCTTCATGATCTGCCTGTTGCGAAATTTTTCAACCACACGAAAGCATCCGAATTGCTTTAGCTATGTCCTTTTTGCTCGCTTTTATTGAAAACAATTCGTGAAGTTGATCACAAGCACCTAAGGCAATCGTTTCCTGCTGTTGTGTCAATGCACTGCCACTCTTCAAAACCAAAGGAAACTCCGGAGCTATCATCTCGTGAATGTGTTTTAAAGTGACCTCGAGACCCGATATCAAGGGTGCTGTCTGAGATGCGTTCACCAACGCTTTTTTGCCTTTGAGAGTGATTTTCCATAGTTTTTTCCTTTCCCTAAATCCTCGATAGCTTTTTGCACCCAATTGCGCCACGTTGCTTTCCAATCCGTTTTGCGTGCATCCTTGCGTGCTCTAGATTTCCAGTAATCTCGAAATTTTGCCATTTCGACTTTCACACGCTTTGGAGGCAAACCCTCTTTGATTGCGAAATCATAAACAGATTCGAAATCATCAGGGATACGACAGCCACGGTCATTTCTAACCCATTTCGCTTTTCTTCATATTATCTTACTCCTGTTAAGAGTGTGAATGTGCTGCTGGTGTTGGAGAAATATTAGGGTTGATTATAAGGCGTTTGTTAGATGCAAATGACCTCGAAGAAGAGCTTAAGCATTACAAATCAGTTACAACAGAAGCTAAGCGAATTTTACCAAGCTCTGTTGTGAAAGCTGCTTAACGTTAAAAACACGACTCATTTCTTCATCCTCAAGGATGAGGAGATCAAGATTAACTGCCTCTCCATCCTAAAAGACAAGGAGGAGGTCAACGTGCTAAAAAGGTACCTCAAAAAGCAGCAATGATTCGTATTTTAGCATCATCGCTGTACCGTCTGATAGCGTTATAATAAAGTTGCGAAAGGTGGTTTAGAAGGTGCTTTAATTTTTGTTGATTTTTAATAAATCATTGGAAAATAAGAGAGATTAAGATACAATGGTGCGGACGGCGGGACTTGAACCCGCAAGGTCTTCGACCGGCAGATTTTAAGTCTGCTATGTTTACCGTTTTCATCACGTCCGCGATGTGAGTTCTCTCATAAGCTATATCTTTTATTGAATCAAGAATTAATGACAAAAGAAACATTTTTCATTTTTTTAGTGAAATTTTGACTGACAATAGTTTCCTTTATCGATAGAAAAAGCTTTTATAATGTAAATAAAGTATGAAATGATTAGTGTTATGAGTCAATTTATTCAAGACGTCACAAAAGCTATGGTGGGATTGCATCACGTGTTTGCTGAAACACCACTTCAAAGAAATGATTTTCTTAGTCAAAAGTATGATGCAGAAATTTATTTAAAGCGTGAAGATTTAACACCGGTGCGGTCTTATAAGATTCGTGGTGCTTTCAATTTTGTTTCAGAAATGCTTAGCTGTATATCACCAGATTCTGCATTTGTTTGCGCTTCAGCGGGGAATCACGCGCAAGGGGTTTCTTTTGTTTGTCGTTATTTTAAACGTAAAGGCGTGATTTTCATGCCCATGACAACGCCACAACAAAAAATTGAAAAAACACGTATTTTTGGCAAAGAATTCATTGATATTCGTTTGATTGGTGAAACATTTGATCAATGTTATGAAGCTGCGCAATCCTTTGTCGTGGAGAGCGGTGGTGTAATGGCTCCACCTTTCGATGATATTCGCATTATTACAGGGCAGGCAACAGTGCTTTGTGAAGCTGCTTTACAATGGAAAAAACTCAATGGAGAAAGTGAGCCAGATTTGATGATTGTGCCGGTAGGGGGTGGTGGTTTGGCAAGTGGAGTGAGTAAGTTTTTACATGAATATGGTTGGAAAACAAAGATTCGTTTTGTTGAGCCGCAAAGAGCTGCAAGTTTGCTTGCTTGTTTGGAGAGTGGAAAACGCGTTAAGCTTGAAAGCATTGACACTTTTGTAGATGGTGCTGCTGTGGCTGAAATTGGTGCACTAAACTATACAATTCTAAAGAAATTTCCCGCTGATTCTGTCATTACGGTTCCTGAAAACCGCGTTTGTTCTACGATGGTTGAAATGCTTAATGTGGAAGGTGTGGTTCTTGAACCGGCTGGTGCTTTATCGATTGATGCGCTTAACAGTATTCCTCCTCAAGAGTTAAAGGGGAAAAAAATTCTTCTCGTTATTTCAGGAGGTAATTTTGATTTTGAGCGTTTGCCAGAAATTAAAGAGCGTTCTTTACGTTTCCAAGGGTTGAGAAAATATTTTATTTTTAGTTTTCCGCAACATCCTGGTGCATTGCGTCATTTTCTTTCCACATTATCACCAGATGATGATATTGTGCGTTTTGAATATCTTAAAAAATCAGCGAGAAACTTTGGTTCTGTATTGGTTGCGATTGAAACAAAAAAATACGGTAATTTTTGTCTTTTAGAGGAAAAATTTCAAACGTTAGGTTGGCGTTATCGTGATATTACTGATGATCAAACGTTATTTGATTTTGTTATTTGAGAAACTGAAATTTTACTAAAACAAGAAGTATAATGATGAAACCTATTTTTTATTCGGTTCTGAGTCTATTTTTCTTTTTGATTGTTAATCAACAGAGTTTAGCATCTCAGCCAACGATAGTACAAAAAGCTGAACTTTCAAGAGTCGTTGTTGATGTCAATAATGCTATAAAAAATGGGGATTTTATGCCTATTTCTCGTTATATGCCTGAGCGGCTTTATAAAGAGATGGCACATCGATTGAATACAACAGAGAGTGCTTTACGTAGTGATTTTCTTCAACAGTTGCATAGGAAATTTGAGGGTTTGCCTTCTGGTGCTTATTATTTAGATAAAGAAAATATAGAGTATTTACAAACTGATAATGGTACTTTGTATGCTTTAATTCCAACAGTTCTTGATATGAAGGATCGCATCATTCAATATAAAACTTTGGCGATTTTTGATAAAAACCAATGGTATTTAATTTATGGCGGTCAAAAAACTTTACAAAATCCAGTTTTTCTCGAGATTTATCCTGATTTTATCAAGGTACATTTACCGATAGACACAATCATCAAAAAGTAAACGATCTAAATATTGTTTTTATTCATGATAAATGTATTTCGTAAAGTTCTTGCTTTTTTATCATAATCCAAAGATAATAGAGATGAAGGCATTTAGGCTGGTTTGTTGGCTTTTTGTAAAGTGAAGTTTATACGCCTTTATCTTGATTTCAAGGTGTTCATAAGTTGCGCAAGCCGCTTTTTAGGCGTTGCTTCATTTAAAATGTCAGGGATTTCTCTTGCGCGGATTCTTGAGTGAAGAGTTCAGATGGTTACTTCTTTTGAGTTCTTCAGCTAAGGAAAGATTTTATTTTGCCTATAAAAGAAGAAAATGTTTTTACAAAGTTAGGTTTACCTACTCTTTTGATTAAAAATTTACTCATTGCTGGGATGAGTAAACCTAAACCTATACAAGAACAAGCTATTCCAGTGATGTTGAAAGGACACGATATTTTAGGTGTTGCTCAGACAGGCTCTGGAAAAACCTTGGCATTTGGTTTACCTATTTTAAGTCAGATTTTGGCTTTGGGTGATAAACGCTGTCCTAAAACTGCACGCGCTTTGATTTTAGCTCCAACGCGTGAACTTGCTGTTCAGATTGATGAAACGATCCGTACTGTGGCGAAAGGAGCACATCTTTCAACATGTCTTATTTTTGGGGGCGTATCACGTTTAAAACAAATTAAACGTATGGAAGCAGGTGTGGATGTTTTGATAGCGACTCCAGGGCGTTTGAGAGATCTTGTTCGTGAAAAGTGTGTTGATCTTTCCCAATCTCGTTTTTTGATTTTGGATGAAGCAGATCGTATGTTGGATATGGGGTTTATTCATGATGTTAAGCAAATTGCAAAGCTTTTGCATCAAGAGCGTCAGACAGCACTCTTTTCTGCAACAATGCCGAGGGAAATTGCTGTGCTTGCAAAATGTTTACTCAATGATCCGGTTAAAATTGAAGTTGTTCCTCAAGGTACTACGGCTGTAGAGATTTGCCAAAAATTATATTGTGTTCCTACGAATGAAAAAAAGAATGTTTTAAGTAAACTTTTGACAAATCCAGCTTTTGATTCGGTTATTGTTTTTACTCGAACTAAACATGGGGCAGATGCTGTCACACGTAGTTTAGAAAAGATAGGATATTTAGTCGCAACAATTCATGGAAATAAATCACAAGGTGCTCGCCAGTCTGCTTTAAAAGCTTTTCGTGAAAGATCTGTGCAGATCCTAGTGGCAACAGATATTGCTGCACGCGGTATTGATATACCAGGGATAAGTCACGTTATTAATTACGACTTACCAGATGAAGCTGAAAGTTATGTACATCGTATTGGTCGTACAGGACGTAATGGCGCATCTGGTGTAGCACTTACGCTTTTTGATGAGAAGATAGAAAGGTCCCGCTTGCGTGCTATAGAGCGCTTGATTCGTATGAAATTGGTGGCTGAGGCTGTTCCAGAACAATTTGCAGCGTTTCCAGAAAAGCCAATTGTGCGAGAAAGTAAAGAAAACGAAAACGATAAGGAACGCCGTTTTAAAAAATCTAAACGTCAAAAACAGTTTTTAGGTCGAAAAGATGATACCGCACAGTTGCAGCGGAAGAATTCTTCACCTCAAAATGAGAGGCATAAAAAAGCAAAAGCGGTGGCAAAGCGTGCAAAGACTTTTCGTTTTCGGAAATCAGTTAAGAAGGCTGCTTAGATAAAGTCTTGAAAAAAGATCATGTACAGGAGATTTTTTACTTTTGTTGATTTATTCTCAATTGAAAAGAGCTATAAAATACTCTTGTCAAAGTAAGAAGACCCTTTAGAGGTTTTCATTTTTTAGAAATGAAAACCTCTAACTGTTTTGATTTATTTGAAAATCTTTAAAAAATCATTATTGTAAGAGGCAATTATTTATTTGCTTTATTCCCATTTTTTAAAATGGGAATAAAAGTAGATTTTATTTATATAAAATTATTTTTATATAGGATGTGTTTTATCTTTAATGATGACTTTTAATTTTAAAAATTGATGTCTAATAATAACTCACTGTTTTATATATTGAATAGTTCATTATATCGTGAAATTTTTTTCATTTTGAAGCTATTTATGCGGATCAATCAAAAGTATTCACTTGCACGTTATATGTGAAATTATTGTATAAATGGACATTTGAGAAATAAATAAAATGATTCTTATAAACTCTTTCAAAGGCAAGGGGGTTGCTAAGATTGAGAGTTGGAAAATAGTATGATGGTATGGCTTTTATTATAAATAAAGATGGGGCTGATCAATCGATTTCATTTTTACCATTTACGGGAGTCACTGTGAAAGAGACTTGGGGGATTTAAGAGATATCTCTTTAAAAAAGCGTGTGACTGCATAATACAATAGCGAGAATGTCATGATTTCTGAAGGCTTTCTCAGGATTCTCAACAATTTAGCTCGTTATCTTTGTTTTTACTGTAAAACACTATTAGTTTGGGAGGATATAAAGTCTACAAAACTTTATGCATTAAATGTTTTATGACAGTGTCATGAATATCCAAGGCAAGGTTGTTTGTAAAGCGTTGAAGTGGTTAGCAGGAGGAACAACCTGTTAGATAAGACGTCGGAGTGTTTACAGACTTGTTTTATGTTTTTTGCTTTTAGGATGGGGAGGAGGTTATGTGGGGTGTATGGAGATAATATATGACCTTGATTGTTGTTTCTTTCATTTTTCAAAATGATTGCTTCATGAGCAGGCTTTTAAGTTTAATTCCTTTATTGAGTACAAATCATTCTTTCTTTGGAAAAAAATATATGAGACCGATTCATTGCTGATGGAGCTTAATAATTCATCTCTGATGAAAGAAATCGTAATTTATAATATGCAAATAATTGCTGTGTTCTCTTATAAAGGCGCGGTAGTTTGAAAAAAGTAATCTTATTTGTGCTATTTTAAAATGAATCAATTGCTTTTTGCGTTCATTGCAAAAAATACATCCGGTAGGATATTGCGTTTCTACTTCATTGCAAAAATCCTATTCCATTACTTTTATTAACGAATCCCTCATGTCTAAAAACTTTAGAAAAAACAACAAATTACGTAGAATAAAAGAAAAGTGGCTCCCCGGGCCGGATTCGAACCAGCGACCAACCGGTTAACAGCCGGTTGCTCTACCGCTGAGCTACCGGGGAACGGTGCCCAATCATTTAATTGAAAAGGCTATAGCTTGAAAAGGCTATAGCAAAGCAATACTGATTTGCAAAGGATAAAATTACTTTTTTTTAAAAAATATGATAAATTGTGTAATAAGAGGAAAAAAGGCGAGAGAAGATTTCTACACCTTGACGGATGCGTTGCCTTCCCTTATTGAAACCTTTATGTTTGTTGACGAGGCCTCGTGGCGGAATGGTTACGCAGAGGACTGCAAATCCTTGTATCCCGGTTCGATTCCGGGCGAGGCCTCCAGCCGATTTTAAACGAAACGGCTTTTAAGGGAGATGAGGTATAGGAAAATAGATTATTTCCCTCTATTCTTGTGAAGACACTTTTGTATGAGAGATTATACAGTTAAAATCTAATTGTTGACTGTAGCATCCTTTTTTGTAATGCCCATAGTTTAAGAGATCTTTATCCCTTATTGTCGCTGTTTGGTTTGTTTTTTGTAGGTTAGGAGAAAATATTCGTTATGGTTGCAGATTTTGCTGAGCTTCGTCGCAAAATGGTTGACAATCAAATTCGTACAGTCGATGTAACGGATTTATCAGTTCTTGAAGCCTTTTTAACGGTGTCTCGTGAAGATTTTGTATCGGAAGATATGAAAGTGTTAAGTTATCTTGATACCGATATTGTTCTATGTCCAGAGCAAGATGGGGTTCCTGCACGCTATTTGATGAAACCTGCATCTCTAGCGAAATTACTACAGCTTGCCGCTTTAAAATCATCAGATGTTGTTTTAGATATTGGTGCAAATAGTGGTTATTGTGCAGCGTTGCTTGCAAAACTTGCAGGGTCTGTGATTGCGCTGGAAAGTAATAAATCTCTCTTTGAACGTGCTCTTGAAGCTTTAGAACGTAATCAATGTGATAATGTGGTTGTCGTTCATGGTCCATTAGAGCAAGGATATGCTGTTGAGGGACCTTATGATGTGATTTTCATTGAGGGATCTGTTGATTTTATTCCTCAGGGTATCTTTGATCAAATGAAAGACTGTGGACGTCTTGTTGTGGTTGAAGGGTATGGAAATGCTGCTGTTGCACAAATCTATATAAAAGAAGATGGGATCATCTCGGCTCGTCGTGCTTTTAATCTCGCTGTAAAGCCTCTTCCTTGTTTTTTCAAAACACCTGGTTTTGTGTTTTAGTGCTTGTTTGTTTTGTGAATAAAAGATAATTTTGTAATTTATTTGGGGTTTGTTATTGTGTGTATTATGTTTAGAATAAACAAGAAGTTTCAGGCATGTTTATTACTGGTGTTGAGTGTTTTACTATCAGAGACTGTTTGTGCTGAAACATTGATGGATGCCTTTTCTAAGGCTTATAAATATAATGCTAAGTTGAATAGTGAACGTGCAGCTGTGCGTATATCCAGTGATGATGTTGTCATTGCGCGATCAGGGTTATTGCCACAAGTTGAGGGGGTTGGGAACTATGGGCGGAATAAGTCTTTTACAGGTCCTTATGTCACTTCTGGATCTATAGGAGTGAGATTAAATCAAAGATTATTTGATGGTTTTATCACGCAAAATATCTTTTCTTCAGCTCAAGTTAAGTTGCAGGCTCAGCGTGAATATCTTCGTAATGTTGAACAAAATACGTTTCTAGAGGTGGTGACCGCTTATGCTAATGTCTATCACGCACGTCGTGTTGCGGATCTTCGGAGAGAAAATTTGGCAGCTCTTGAGGAACACGTTCGTTCCAATAAAGCAAAATTTGATGTGGGTGAAGGAGGGCATGTTGATCTTGCTCAAGCTCAAGCTGCACGTTCCGTGGCGGTTTCAGAGCTGAGTCTTGCTCGTGCTGATGTAAAAGCAGCAGAGGCAGTGTATCGACAAGTTATTGGTTCTGATCCTGAAAAGTTAAAACGCCCACCCATAGCCAAAGATTTTCCCGTCAACCTTGATATGGCTTACCAAATGAGTGTTGTGATGCATCCAGCAATCCTTTATGCTAAATATTTAGTTGATGCGAGTGCTTATAATGTAAAGGCGAAAGAAGGGGCATTGCTCCCTAAAGTTGATTTTTCTGCAACAGCATCTTATAATCGAATCTACAGCGGGGTTGGAGAAGATGGCGTTTCTAAATCTGTAGGATTGTCAGTAAGTGTCCCAATCTTTGAAGGAGGGCGTACGTCTGCGCAAATTCGCCAATCAAGGGAACAGCTTGGACAGGCGCAGCTTCAACTCGATTTGGCGCATAGTAATACGAGGCAAGCACTGACTTCTGCTTGGTTTCAGTTGGAGGGTGCACGCTCATCTGTTATTGCTTACCGTGAAAGTGTTCGTGCTGCTGAAATTGCTCTGAAAGGTCGTGTTCAAGAAAATCGCGTAGGGCAAGCAACGACGCTGGATGTTTTAAATTCTCGTACTCTATTGATTAATGCTCAGATTGCGCTTGCAATGGCGGAGCGTAATGCTGTTGTGGCGAGCTATAGTGTTCAATCTTCTATTGGTAAATTGACTGCAAGTTATTTAGGTTTAAAAACAATTAAATATATCCGATAATGTATAAAAATATCTCTTTAATCTTAAATTATTTTAGTTTTTAAAAGATTAGTAAATCAACAGTTGAATATGTTAAAAAATATTGCGGCGAGATATTATCTTTATAAAGTGTAGAAAACTGTGTGTAGCGCCCTCTTTATGACAAGCATATTTGAAAATATCGTGGGAGGCATGTTGATCTTATAATTCTTTTGCATACACTGAAAATATGATTCTATTTGTTGTTGCGTCTTTGAGAGGTTGTAAAGTATGGTACAGAGTTCAAGCGTGTTACGTGAGCCAAGTATGGATGAAATTTTAACATCTATTCGTGAAATAATCGAAGAAAATGCGGTTCAATCTGATCACTTTTTAAATGAAGATGTTGCAGTGAATGCTTCAGAAGTTGCATCAGAGAGTATTTATGATACAGCCTTATCGGTTGATGATGCTATGAAAGCTTTAGCTGATCGTATTGGTCTTTCATCTGAAAATCAAGGGGGGAAGATAACGCAAGAGAAAGAGGATATAGAGGCAGAAAATAATACAGTTGGTATGGATATGCAAAAGATGAAGCTTTCTTCTGAAGAACGGAATTCTGTTTATAAAGCAAAAGAATATGAAGATGAGATAAGGAAATCACAGTCAGATGCAGGAAGGGATGGTCATGTGGAATTGTCTGCATATTGTATTTCTTCTGCAGAAAAGATTGCAAAGGATGTGTTGCGTCCGGCTATAGCAGAATGGTTACAGTCTAAATTGCCTATTTTGCTGGAAGATATTTTGCGTGAAGAGATTGTGAAGGCGATTAAAAAATCGTCTTAATTATTTTTATGTTTTTCATTTTATGGGGATTTTGTTTGCGATTTTGCGAGCTCTCTAGTGAATGGCTGAGATTCACGAGATTCTGATCAGGTTTTGATCATATATTGTGTTTTTCAGCGGCGTTATGGATGGATAGAATGTTAGAAAAAAACTATGATGCTTCCTCTATAGAGCAACGGGTTGCAAAGAGATGGGAGACTCGTGGGGCTTTTAAAGCGGGAGCTGGTTCTAAAAGCGATGCAGAACCTTTTTGCGTTATGCTTCCACCTCCTAATGTTACAGGCTCACTTCATATGGGGCATGCGCTCAATACGACAATTCAAGATATAATAGTTAGATTTCAGCGGATGCGTGGCAAAAATGTGTTGTGGCAGCCTGGTATGGATCATGCTGGGATTGCTACACAAATGGTTGTGGAGCGTCAACTTGCAGAACGTCAAGAGCCAACGCGTCAAGAAATGGGGAGAGAAAAGTTTATTGAGCGTATTTGGGAATGGCGTTATGAAACTGGAGGCGTTATTGCAAACCAGTTGCGTCGCCTTGGGGTTTCATGTGATTGGTCGCGTGAGCGGTTTACAATGGATGAGGGGTTGTCGCAGGCGGTTCGTGAAGTCTTTGTCACGCTTTATAAGCAAGGGTTGATATATAGGGATAAGCGTCTCGTTAATTGGGATCCTAAATTGTTGACAGCTATTTCAGATCTTGAAGTTGAGCAAAAAGAAGTTCAAGGACATTTGTGGCACTTTAGATATCCACTTGAAGGTAAAACTTTTGATCCAAATGATGCTACAACTTTTATAACAGTGGCGACAACACGACCAGAAACAATGCTTGGTGATACAGGAATTGCTGTTAATCCTGAAGATGAGCGTTATAAAAATCTTATCGGTAAAAATGCTCTTTTGCCGCTTGTTGGTCGTAGGTTATTAATTGTGGGTGATAGCCATGCTGATCCTGAGGCTGGAAGTGGTGCTGTAAAAATCACACCAGCTCATGACTTTAATGACTTTGAAGTAGGACAGCGTAATCATTTACGCTTGATCAATATTTTTACCCAAAAAGCCGAAATTTTTCTTCGTAAAAATGAAGCATTTTTCGATGGTTTGATTTTATCAGATGAATTAAAAATGTTAGTAGAAAATCTCGATAAATCTGATCGTTTTGTTGCTCGCCAGAAGATTATTTCTTTGATGGAAGAACAGGGATATTTAGCTTCTGTTGATGATCATACCCATATGGTTCCTCATGGAGATCGCAGTGGTGTCCCTATTGAGCCTTTTTTGACAGATCAATGGTATGTTCATGCTGCTGAATTAGCAAAGCCAGCGATAGAGGCTGTTCAACAAGGAAAAACGCAGTTTGTTCCCGATAACTGGAAAAAGACTTACTTCAATTGGATGCAGAATATTCAACCTTGGTGCATTTCTCGCCAATTATGGTGGGGACATCAGATTCCTGCTTGGTATGGTCCTGATGGAACGGTTTTTGTTGAAAAAAGTGAAAAAGAGGCTTTAGATTCAGCTTTTGCTCATTATGGTGAGGTTGTTGACTTAATCCGTGATCCGGATGTTTTAGATACGTGGTTTTCATCAGCTCTTTGGCCTTTTTCAACATTAGGATGGCCAAATAAAACGACTGAATTATCTACTTTTTACCCAACATCTTTATCTGTGACAGGATTTGATATTATTTTTTTCTGGGTTGCTCGTATGATGATGATGGGACTTCACTTTATGGGTGACGTTCCTTTCCCAACGGTTTATGTGCATGCTCTTGTGCGGGATCAAAAGGGCGCAAAGATGTCAAAATCAAAGGGAAATATTATTGATCCCTTAGAGCTTATTGATCAATATAGTGCTGATGCACTTCGATTTACTTTAGCTATTATGGCAGCACAAGGTCGTGATGTAAAACTTGATGTTTCCCGTATTGCTGGTTATCGTAATTTTGCTACGAAATTGTGGAATGCTACCCGATTTGCACAGATGAATGGTGTGAAGCATGATCCAGCTTTTAAACCAGAACAAGCAAAACTGGCGCTTAATCGTTGGATTTTAACAGAGTTATCTAAAACAATTTCAGCAGTTACGACTGGTATTGAACACTATAAATTTAATGAGTCAGCTGCCACTCTTTACCGTTTCATTTGGAATACATTATGTGATTGGTATTTGGAGCTTCTCAAACCTATTTTTCAGGGGGAAAATGAAGATGCTAAAAATGAGGCTCAAGCTTGTACTGCTTGGGTTTTAGATGAAGTTTATAAACTTCTTCATCCTTTTATGCCTTATATGACGGAAGAGTTGTGGTCTCTTACAGAAACGCAAGCCATCAAGCGTGAGGATATGCTCGCATTGACAAAATGGCCAGAGGAAACATTGATAGATGAAGAAGCTGCTGATGATATTAATTGGCTTATTGATGTCGTCACGGGGATTCGGTCTGTACGTTTTGAAATGAATATTCCAGTGGCGACACAAGCACCTCTTATTGTTGTTGAAGGAGGGGAAGTAACGCGAGAGCGTGTGAAGCGTTATGATGCACTTCTTAAAAAATTAGCGCGTATTGAAGTTATTGATTTCTCTGATAAAGTTCCGGAAGTATCAGCACAAATGATTTTGGGAGAGGCTGTTTTTTGTTTACCATTAGGACAGTTGATTGATTTGGAGGCTGAACGTGTTCGTTTGAGGAAGGATGTCAGTAAAATTGAACAAGATATTGAAAAAATATCGCTTAAGTTAAACAACCCCAAATTTATAGCAAATGCAAAAGCAGAAATTGTTGAGCGTGAGCGGAACAGGGTTGTAGAACTGCGTGCAGCGCAGAAAAAAATATTTGTTGCTTTAGAGCGGTTAAATTGATTTCAACTTTTTCTTTTGTTAGTTTTTCATGAACGATCATAAAATCTCTACTGAAATCCATTGTTTTATGTTTATCATTAAAGAGACATCTTTTAAGGCGTCCAAGCCTATTCCACGACGTAGATCATGAATGGTATAACGGTAAATCCATTGGGCTTCCCTTCTTTATGCTTGTGAAGTAACAAGCGCCGGCACCATTCTGTCCAATCCGGACAGCCCTTGGCACTTAAGACCGTTCATAAGAGGCATTTTTAGTTCTTTCTTACACAGAGTTTTTATCCACATAGCTTTCTCTGCTTGTAATGTGCAAGCGGATGATTTTGATTGATTTAACATGGAGCACGTTTGGAATGAGAGAATCTTACGATATTCGAGGGCCTCATTCAACATGCAAAAAGGAAAATTATAATTATAAATCAATTTCTTGCTTTATTACTGTAAAATATCATCATTTAGAGTAGCAATATAAGGTATGTAAAATTACACATGTGGTATTTTTTTGTATGAGTGGTGAGTATTCTAAGGTAGAACTTGTGTGTAAAGTATGAAGTAACCCCATGTGAAATGATGTTAGGTGCAATCCGTTAAATAAAAAGCTGTATTGTTTATAGATTGACGGAGACAAAAAACTTCCTCCTTAAGGTGGTAATGCAGTCGTGAAGTTATAAGTTAATTATCATCATTATATTTATCCATCTTTCGTATTGTTTTTTATACTTAAACGCTTACCATTCATCATGTATTCTCTTCGTTCTCAAGTTACTGTTTAATGCACGTTATTTTATTGAACGATTTTTGCTCATACGTATAAAATTTTAAGATCGATAAATCTTAGAATGTTAAAGGATGTGTTACAAAATATAGAATGATGATTTATATTTAAAAATCAATTTGTTATATATAAAAATGGATACTTAATTTTATCGAACATTTTGGATGGTTTTTATCTATTTGTTTTTTCTTTTAAAATTTTTACTTTAAAATTGCGTATGCTTCTTACTAAGAAAAAGAGTTTAAATATCTACAAAGAAATTCGTAACAGATATAATCATTAAAATTGAGGTAGGGGGGAAATGGTTAATAGGTTTCAGATATGGAAAAAAGTCACGATTGTTGTGATTTTAGGGGGATTCTTTTCGAATGTTTATGTAATAGATGTCAATAGCTTGCAAGAAGCGAATGATGGTTCGTTTTATTTTTTAAAATGTGGCATGTCTGCTTATAAAAATGGGCATATAAATCAGGCTATTGCAGCATTACGTTGTGCAGCTAAGAGAGGCCATATTGGTGCGAATTGGAAACTTGGCTCTATCTATGCAAACGGTGATGGTGTCTCTAAAAATGATTATAAGGCATATAATTTTTTTGCATATATTGTTGAAAAAGGTGCTGATCTTGGTTCAGAGGATGAAAGTTATGTTTCTGACGCATTGGTTAAACTTGCGGGATATATAAAAAAAGGTATTCCTCAATCACCTGTGAAACCTGATCCTTCTTATGCTGCTCATCTTTATATGCAGGCTCCGGTAAACTATGGAAATCCTAAAGCTCAGTATCATTTAGGAAAAATATTTTTAAAGGGAGAGGGAAGGGAGAAAAATCTTATACAAGTAGCACGATGGTTTCAACTTTCAGCAAAAAAAGGAAATCCTTCCGCCCAAGAAATGCTTGGAAATATACTGCTTAAAGAAGGAAAAATTGTCCGTGGGGCAGCAATGTTAACTGCTGCCTATGAAAAAGCTAACGTAAAAGACAAAAATTGGATTCACCCTTTGCAAGAAGAGGCTTTTGCTCTTTTTAATGAATCTGAGAGACGTACAGCAATTTCACTGGTTGCTGAGATTTTAAAGAATAACAGTTTTTAAACATCTGATTGTAATATTTTTACATTCTCTCATCTTATATTAAACTCTGTTTCCTTGTATACAAGTTCATAGTAAAGATAACTTTTTATGACAATATAACGACTAATGACTTAGGATTTTAGACAAAAATTCTTGCGTTCTCGGTTTTCTTGCTTGCGGATCAGAAAAGAACTCTTTAGATGAACAGTCTTCAAGAATTGTTCCTTGATCTATGAAAATAACACGCTCCGAGACTTTTTGTGCAAATCCCATTTCATGGGTTACACAAATCATCGTCATACCTTCTTCTGCTAAGCTAATCATGACATCGAGTACTTCACCTACCATTTCAGGATCTAGAGCAGATGTTGGTTCATCAAAAAGCATGACAAGTGGATCCATAGTTAAGGCACGTGCAATAGCAACACGTTGTTGTTGCCCTCCAGAAAGTTGACCAGGATATTTATCTTTGTGTTCAATGAGTCCAACGCGTTCAAGATATAACAATCCACGTTCAAGTGCTTCTTTTTTGCTTCGTTTTAGGACTTTGATTTGTGCAATTGTCAAATTTTCTGTGACAGATAAATGGGGAAAAAGCTCGAAGTGTTGAAACACCATTCCTACCTGACTTCGCAATTTAGGCAGATTCGTTTTTTTTGAATGAACTGGTATTCCATTAATCCAAATTTCACCTTTTTGAAAAGGGACGAGAGCGTTAATAGTTTTAATGAGTGTTGACTTTCCGGAGCCTGATGGACCACAAACGACAACGACTTCTCCTTTATTAATGTTGGTTGTACAGTTTTTAAGGACTTTAATTTCGCCATACCAATTAGAAACATTTTTTATTTCGATCATATGAGTAGACATTTTTTTTCCTGTTAGCGAATAATGGATACTTTTTTTTGTAAATACAAAACTATTTGTGACAGTGTAAAACAGATAACAAAATAGAAAATAGCTGCTAA
This sequence comes from Bartonella sp. CL434QHHD, assembly GCF_042195145.1. Classification (NCBI taxonomy): domain Bacteria; kingdom Pseudomonadati; phylum Pseudomonadota; class Alphaproteobacteria; order Hyphomicrobiales; family Bartonellaceae; genus Bartonella; species Bartonella sp. CL434QHHD. The sequence goes on from NZ_JBHINT010000059.1 coordinate 16,909, forward strand.
GATATAAGCTTCTTGCTTTACACCAAAATTATTAGCAGCAATATCAAAACCATTCAAAAGGCTATGACCACTGATGGCATAAACAAGGGTTGTATCCTGAAAAAGGATAATAACTTGTGTTAAAAAGACTGGAAGCATATCTCTAAAGGCTTGAGGAAGAATGACAATGTACATACTTTGCCAATATGTCATTCCAAGAGCTTGTCCTGCATATTTTTGTCCTTGCGGAACTGAATTGATTCCAGCACGCATAATCTCAGCAAAATAAGCCGTTTCAAATGCGGTAAAGGTAATGAGTGCTGATTTATTTGCACCGATGGATATACCGGTTAAAAAAGGCAGAAGCACGAAAAACCATAAGATAACCATCACAAGTGGTATTGAACGCATAGCTGTTATGTAACCTATTGCAAACCAAGAAAGAAGTTTTATGGAAGAAAGGCGCATCATTGCTAAAAGCGTACCGAAAACAAACCCCAACACCGTTGCAAAAAGAGTTAGAAAAACGCTAAAGAGTAAACCTGATAAAATGTAAGAACGAAATACATCAAAGGTAAAAAAGGAAAAATCAAAGTCGGAAAAATTGAAAGGAGAATAAAGTCCAAACTGAGAGCTTATGAAATTCATCATATTCAATTTCCCTTTGTTTGAAAATTAGGAATTTTGAGTATTTGTTCAATGACTGTCATCACAATGAATACGAATAAGGCTATTAGAATATAAAGAGCCGTAACAAGTAAATAATTTTCGTAAACATGGCTTACCTCTTCAATTGCTTGGTATTGAAATTGCATGAGCTCATTTATTGAAACGGCGAATGCTATAGACGAATTTTTCACAATGCCCATTGCTTCTGAAGTAAGAGGTGGCATAATTGCACGTATAGCACGTGGTAGTATAATATAGCGATAACTTTGATAAGTTGTAAACCCCATTGCCATAGCAGCATAGCGTTGTCCAGAAGGAATCGCTTCAATGCCTGAACGAACCTGTTCTGCAATGCGTGCAGATGTAAAGAATCCCAATGCGCATGTTATTAAGAGAATGGGGGAAAATTTCATCGCTGGTGGATAAATCTTCGGAACAACAAAATACCACAAAAACACTTGTACAAGGAGGGGAATATTACGCATAATCTCTACCCAAATAGTACCGATAGTGCGAAATATATAATTGGTTATGGATGTTTTGGGTAAAGTGCGCATTGTTCCTATAACAACACCACACAATACAGCTAATATAAGTGAAGTGATAGACAATATAACCGTATTTTTAAAGCCATCGAGAAGTGTATCTAAATAGGTATGGCTCACGCCGGGAGTCCCCAAGCATCCTGTTACCAATGTTTGAGTAAGGTCATCTCTACAAAGGAAAGAAAAGTCCATTAATTGATATTCCCTCAAATTAGTCATTCACAAATAGGGCAATAAACCAAGCGCATCTACATAGGCCAAATTTATTAAAAAGTGAATTAAAATATAAACCACACTCAATTTCAAAAGAGTGTGGTTCTTCTTTATTAAATTCTATAAATCTTTTTCTGCGTAGCTTTCTCGAGGTTTATTATTTGGGTGATCCCAAGCATATCTTGTTTGTTTTGACAAGGGAAGGTTCATAACAGTGTTAGCAGGTGGGATCGGTTTCATAAACCACTTATTATAAAGCTTTTCCAGTGATTCATCTTTAATCTGACGTACGATACTATCGTTGATTGTTTGTTCAAATTTTTTGTCATTTAATCTGAGCATACAGGCAATGGGTTCGACTGAAAGTACAGTATCAAGAATGACATAATCAGATGGATTCTTTGATTTAGCAATATGTCCAGCAAGAATTGAAGCGTCCATGACAAAAGCATCTGCCTTACCAGATTCTAATAACAAAAAACTATCTCCGTGATCTTTCCCCTTTAAAACTTTAAACTGAATGTTTTTTGCACGTTTATTTTTACGAATAAGTTGAACAGATGTTGTACCGGTGGTCGTTGCAACTGTTTTTCCATTTAAATCCTCAAGAGATTTAATGTTAGAATTTTTCTTTACAGCAATCCGAACCTCCTCAATGTATGTCGTATAAGCAAATGCTGCTTCTTTACTGCGGGCAAGATCATGTGTTGTTGAGCCGCACTCAAAATCATAGGTTTTATTTTTTAAGAGAGGAATTCTATTTTGAGAAGTGATGGGAAGATAATGAATTTTAATTGGTTTACCAATTTTTTTTGAGATATCATCAATGATCCGTTCTGCCATTTCTGTATGAAAACCTACATATTTATTATTACCAAGGGCGTAGGCTAAACCAGATGATTCACGGACACCTAAAGTAATTTCCCCTGTTCGTTTTATTTTTTCAAGAGTATCATGTTCAGCATGTGCGAAACTTGAGAATCCAATGGACGTTGCTGCAATAAGCATTAACAATGATTTCTTCATTTATGTCCTCCATTCATTTATTTTTATTTTAGTTGCTTAAGATATACTGTTTATATGCTGTAGCATAGTTATTATTTTTGAGTGGAATTTTTTTTGTTGTCTCATGAAATGAGGATTGTACTTTCTTAATTGATATTAAGGTGAATCCAAACAGGAACGTGGTCGGATGGTTTTTGATATCCCCTTACTTCTGCTTGGCTATGAGCGCAAATTAGTTGATCAACAGCTTCTGGTGATAATAATAAATGATCAATGCGAATCCCATTATTCTTAGGCCAAGCACCTGCTTGAAAATCCCAAAAACTGAAGGAGGGAGTATCGGTGACATTCCGGATAGCATCATAAAAACCTAAATGAAGAATACGTTGGAATGCTTTTCTTGTTTCTCCAAGAAATAAGGCATCGTGATACCATTCTTGAGGTTTTTTTGCATCTAATGGAGCGGGGATGACATTATAATCACCCGCTAGAATAAGGGGTTCTTCATACGCAAGCAATGATTTTGCATGTGTATATAATCTTTCCATCCATTCTATCTTATAGGAATATTTTTCACTCTCAATAGGATTCCCATTTGGCAAATAGAGAGATGCAACACGAACAACACCTTTGTTTGTTGAATAAACTGCTTCAATGTAACGTGTTTGTTTATCATTATCATTGCCTGGTAATCGACGGATCACTTCATCTGGTGTTTTTTTAGAGAGAATCGCAACGCCATTAAAACTTTTTTGTCCGTGTGTTTCTATATGGTAACCTAAACTTTCAATTGCATCGCGTGGAAAATTTTCATCAATACTTTTAATTTCCTGTAAACAGACTATGTCCGGCTGGCTTTGCTGCAGCCATTGACATAATGTTTCATGTCGTGCTTTTATCCCGGCAATATTCCACGTTGCTATTTTCATGGCGCTCATCATTAGATATCAAATATGCAATTCAATTTACTGCATTTATGTTTTACTACAGTCATATCGCTACTTTTTTATTTATAGGGGATATTACTTATGGTAAATTGATTTATCAAGAGTAGCGGTAAAAGCAAATTTAAAGCTTTAAAATTTAATTTATTTTCATTTTTAAAAACTTTCTGCTGTTTAGTTCTTGACGAATGTACGTGTTCTCGCTATTAGAGATGGATATAGCCGATGTGGGTGTAATCAGGTGCTTTGGATATGAACCGGAAGATTATTCACAGGTGTTAAGAAGATTAAAAGTAAATCCTAGTGCAAAAGGCTACTGCCTTCTCTGCTTATGGTCGGGTAAACTGTTTTTTGCAGGTGTGCCCGATTTTGTGTGTAGACTTAAATATCTGTTCCGATTCTGTTGGGGTGGATGGAAATGAAAATAGAAAAGCCCGATTGGGTGAGAAGAATATAGATCAAAAAGAGGAAGGTTGCATGCCTACCGTAAACCAGTTGATTCGTAAGCCGCGTGTGGCGCCAGTTAAACGTAATAAGGTTCCTGCTCTGCAGTCGAATCCGCAGAAGCGTGGTGTTTGTACGCGTGTTTATACAACAACGCCGAAGAAACCTAATTCTGCTCTTCGTAAAGTTGCTAAAATTCGCTTGACGAATGGATTTGAGGTGATTGGTTATATTCCTGGAGAGGGACATAATCTTCAAGAGCACTCTGTTGTGATGATTCGTGGTGGTCGTGTAAAAGATTTGCCAGGAGTTCGTTATCACATTATTCGTGGTTTGCTTGATACCCAGGGTGTCAAGAATCGTAAACAGCGTCGTTCAAAGTATGGCGCAAAGCGTCCAAAATAATATTGAGAGACAAAGCCAATGTCCCGTCGTCATAGAGCAGAAAAGCGTGAGATTAATCCAGATCCAAAATTTGGTGATTTGGTTATTATGAAATTTATGAATGCCATTATGTTTGATGGTAAAAAATCAGTTGCAGAGCGTATTGTTTATGGTGCACTCGATTCTGTAGAAAAAAGAGTAAAAACAGATCCTGTGGCTCTATTTCATCGGGCCTTAGAGAATGTTGCTCCTCATATTGAGGTTCGTTCACGCCGTGTTGGTGGTGCTACTTATCAAGTTCCGATTGATGTTCGTCCTGATCGTCGTCAGGCTCTTGCTATTCGTTGGTTGATTGCGGCGGCGCGTGGTCGAAATGAAACGACGATGGTTGAGCGTTTATCTGGTGAATTGATGGATGCGGCTAATAATCGTGGTTCTGCCGTGAAAAAGCGTGAAGATGTTCATCGTATGGCTGAAGCTAATCGTGCTTTTTCTCACTATCGCTGGTAGAAGTTTTAAACAAGGCAAATATAATGGCTCGCGAATATAAAATTGAAGATTATCGTAATTTTGGTATTATGGCGCATATTGATGCTGGTAAGACTACGATGACTGAACGTATTCTGTTCTATACCGGTAAGAATCATAAAATTGGCGAGACCCATGATGGTGCTTCTACGATGGATTGGATGGAGCAGGAGCAGGAGCGCGGTATTACGATTACGTCTGCTGCGACAACGACGTTTTGGGAAGGGCAGGACGGTCGGAAGCGTCGCTTTAATATTATTGATACGCCAGGGCACGTTGATTTTACGATTGAAGTTGAGCGCTCTTTGCGTGTTCTTGATGGCGCAATAGCTTTGTTGGATGCAAATGCTGGTGTGGAGCCTCAGACGGAAACTGTTTGGCGGCAAGCTGAGAAATATCGCGTGCCTCGTATGGTTTTTGTTAATAAAATGGACAAAATAGGAGCTGACTTTTATCGTAGTGTGGAGATGGTTGGTTCTCGGTTGGGTGCTAAAGCGCTTGTTTTGCAGTTGCCGATTGGTGCTGAAAATGACTTTGAAGGTGTTGTTGATCTTGTAGAAATGAAGGCTTTAAAGTGGGATGGTTCTATTGGTGCCTCGGCGGTGATAAGTGAAATTCCCTCTGATTTAAAGGAGAAAGCTGAAGAATATCGCGAGAAATTGATTGAGATGGCTGTGGAGGTTGATGAAGCAGCGACAGAGGCTTATTTAGAGGGTGTTATGCCAACCAACGAGCAGCTTGTTTCTCTCATTCGTAGGGGGACAGTAGAAGTTCAGTTTCATCCGGTTCTTTGTGGTACGGCTTTTAAAAACAAGGGGGTGCAGCCACTTTTGGATGCTGTTGTTTCCTATCTTCCTTCTCCAGTTGATATTCCGGCGATTAAGGGTATTGATGTAAAGACTGAGGCTGAGACGACACGCGAATCTTCTGATGATGCTCCGCTATCTATGCTTGCTTTTAAAATTATGAATGATCCTTTTGTTGGTTCATTGACGTTTTGTCGTATTTACTCAGGTAAAGTTCAGAAAGGTATTTCTCTTGAGAATACTGTGAAAAAGAAAAAAGAGCGTTTGGGGCGTATGCTTCAAATGCATTCAAATTCTCGTGAGGATATTGAAGAAGCATTTGCTGGTGATATTGTTGCTCTTGCAGGACTTAAGGAGACGACAACAGGGGATACTCTTTGTGATCCTTTGAAGCCTGTTATTTTGGAGAGGATGGAATTTCCAGAGCCTGTTATTGAGATTGCAATTGAGCCGAAAACAAAAGCAGATCAAGAAAAAATGGGTATTGCTCTTAACCGTCTAGCGGCCGAAGATCCTTCATTTCGTGTTAAATCGGATGAGGAATCTGGTCAGACTATTATAGCTGGAATGGGTGAGCTTCATCTTGATATTATTGTTGACCGTATGCGGCGTGAGTTTAAGGTTGAAGCAAATGTTGGGCAGCCTCAAGTTGCTTATCGTGAGTCAATTACTAAAATGGCGGAAATTGATTATACGCATAAGAAGCAATCGGGTGGTGCCGGTCAATTTGCTCGTGTGAAAATTGTTTTTGAGCCTCATGATGGTGATGACTTTATTTTTGAGTCAAAGATTGTTGGTGGTGCTGTTCCTAAAGAATATATTCCCGGCGTCCAAAAGGGGATTGAGAGTGTTATGGGGTCAGGTCCTCTTGCGGGCTTTCCTATGCTTGGTGTAAAAGCGACTCTCATTGATGGTGGTTATCACGATGTTGATTCTTCGGTTTTGGCTTTTGAGATTGCGGCTCGTGCGGCTTTTCGTGATGGGGCAAAGAAGGCTGGTGCACAGCTTCTTGAACCGATCATGAAGGTGGAAGTTGTTACACCAGATGATTATGTTGGTGATGTTATTGGTGATCTCAATTCTCGTCGGGGACAGATTTCAGGAACTGAAGCGCGCGGCATTGCAACGGTTGTGAATGCAATGGTTCCTTTGGCGAATATGTTTGGTTATGTGAATACTCTTCGCTCTATGAGTCAGGGGCGTGCGCAGTATACAATGCAGTTTGATCATTACGAGCCTGTACCTTCGGCTGTTGCTTTGGAGATTCAAAAGAAATACGCGTAATTTCAGGTTGGTAATTAATTTTTAACTTAGTCCTTGGCTTGGACGGAAAATGGAGAGCTCAAATGGCGAAGAGCAAGTTTGAACGAACAAAACCGCATGTTAATATTGGTACGATTGGTCACGTTGATCATGGGAAGACCTC
>NZ_JBHINT010000006.1:0-57665 GCF_042195145.1 Bartonella sp. CL434QHHD
ATATTAAAGGGCGTAAAACAAAACAGTCCCTTCAGGGAATTATAGGTGTACGCTATAGTTTCTAAATATATGGTTATTTTTAATTGATCTCAATGTGTGTAGAAGGATTTTCAAACCAAGTGTCTAGGTTCGTCCTCTTTAAAGAAGAAGGCTTTCAAAAAGATATATTTTTTGCATGTGAGTTTTTTCTTATGACTTTTTATTGCTTAAATGATAATTTTGATGGGAAGCATTTAAGATTATGAAAGAAGGTTCAATATTTATTGAGAGTCGGTAGCGCATCTTTATGATGGGATGAGCGATTGCAGGTATTTTTATTAAAGTTTTCTTTATAATTCATTCTATATTTTGAGAATTTGTGTAGATTTTTGCAGAGTCACTTGGCAAAGGGCTCCTTGCTCGCTATAGAAACAGTCAGAGAATGTTATAATGAAATAAAGGTGAGTAAATGGCTTTAGAGCGTACTTTTTCGATGATTAAACCAGATGCAACCCGTCGTAATTTGACTGGCGCAATTACTAAAATGCTTGAGGATGCGGAGCTACGTGTTATTGCGTCTAAACGTGTTTGGATGAGCAAACGTGAGGCTGAAAAATTTTATGCTATTCATAAAGAACGCCCTTTTTTTAGTGAATTGGTTGAATTCATGTCTTCTGGTCCAACCGTTGTACAAGTTTTGGAAGGCGAAAATGCAATAGCTAAAAACCGTGAAGTAATGGGGGCTACGAATCCTAGTGATGCAGAAGAAGGGACAATTCGTAAGGTTCATGCTTTATCGATTGGCGAAAATTCTGTCCATGGATCCGATAGTGCTGAAACGGCAAAAACAGAAATCGCCTTTTGGTTTTCTGAGATAGAAATTGTTGGTTAATAAAGCGTTTATAATAATAAAGCGTATATAAGAAGCAAAAATCCGAAACACTATATTTCGGTTTTTTGCTTATAAGATTATAGACTTTTTTGAAAGCATATGGAGCATTAATTGTTTTTTTAGCTTTTAATATTACAGCTGCTTTTACGAAAATATAAAGCCTATTTACTCTTTTTTGAAGAGCTTTTATCTATATACCACCCTTACTTGTAATGTGCAAAAAAGTGCTTGATTGATTTATCATTAATAAAAATAAATCAATCTTATGCTATTCTTATCTCTTATTTAAGTACAAAAAGATAAATTATCATTATAAATCTCCATACTCTTCATAGGATAACGTGTTTTAAACCTGCACGAAAATAATCCCACCCTGTCCACAATGTAAGGAGGGCAGAAATCCACAGCATAGTAATGCCAAACTCTACTGTGTAAGGGAAAATTTTATTACCGGCTGGTCCAGCTAAAAGAAATACAATAGCGATCATTTGTACAAAAGTTTTCCATTTTGCAAGACGAGAGACAGGAACACTAACTTTTAACTCAGCCAAATATTCACGTAATCCTGATACAAGAATTTCTCTGCAAAGAATGATAATAGCTGCCCATAGTGTCCACCCAGCGATGGTACTGTCTGCGGCAAGCAAGAGCAAACAAGCAGAGACGAGAAGTTTATCGGCAATTGGATCTAACATGCGACCAATATTGGATGTTTGTTCCCAAATACGAGCAAGGTAACCGTCAAGAAAGTCAGTAATGGATGCAACGATAAAAATGGAAACAGCAATCCAGCGAGTGATATCACTTGATTGTAGTCGCCCTTCTAAAAAAAAGCATGCAACAACCATTGGGACTGCAACAATTCGTGCATAAGTTAAAATATTTGGAAAAGAAAAAGTATGATTTTTCATGGAGCCATTTTTAATTCTTGTGAAAGAGAATATATTTCCTTAACGTAACAAGTCGAAGGTTATGAAACAAGCCTATTTTTCATGAAAATGGTTATGAATTTTTTGTGCAATTGTCATAGAAATTCCCGTAACTTTTTTTAAATCTTCAAATGAGGCACTAGCAACAGCTTTGGCACTTCCAAAATGATGAAGCAATGCACGCTTTCTTGTCGGACCGATATTTTCGATTTCATCAAGTGGGTTTTTGAATGTTGCTTTTTTTCGTTTTATCCTATGAGTTCCAATCGCAAAACGGTGTGCTTCATCACGCAGACGTTGCAAAAAATAGAGGATAGGATCACGTGGAGGAAGTGTAAAGGGGGGGATACCTTTTATAAAAAATCGTTCACGTCCCGCATGACGGTCAACACCTTTGGCGATTCCAACAACTGTGAAGAGATCATTTAATTGTAATTCAGCAAGTATTGCATGTACGCTGTTGATTTGTCCTTCACCACCATCGATTAAGATAAGGTCAGGCCAAATGGGAAAAAGATCATCATCTTTTATGTCATGACTTCTATTTGGCAGATCATACTCTTTGATAAGGCGTGAAAATCTTCGTTTAATCACTTCTTTCATCATGCCAAAATCATCGCTAGGCGTGATATCTGTTGAGCGAATGTTGAATTTTCGATATTGATTTTTAATAAATCCCATTTGACCAGCAACAATCATAGCCCCTACAGCATTTGTTCCCATGATATGAGAATTGTCATAGACTTCTATCCGGCGTGGAGGAACAGGTAGTTGGAATGTTTTAGCAAGACCTTGAAGCAATTTTGTATGGGTGGCTGTTTCAGAAAGCTTATGTTCAAGTGCTTCATGAGCATTGAGATAGGCACGATTAACAAGAGTTTTTCGTTCACCTTGTTTAGGTAAAGAGAGGGACACTTTGTGATTTGCTTTGAGACTAAATGCCTCTGTAAGAAGTGTCTTTTCTTCAATTTCTTCAGATAAAAGGATGCTTTTAGGAAGTGGTTTATCATCGTAAAATTGGGCAAGAAAACTCGCTAAAATTTCAGTGCGGGAAAAAGAGGGATCTGCTTTAGGAAAATAGGCACGGTTTCCCCAATTTTGCCCCATGCGAAAAAAGAACACTTGAATACAGGTCATTCCTTCTTTTTGCGCAATTGCAAATACATCCGCTTCTTTTATCGTTTGAGGATTAATACCTTGATGGCTTTGTATGTGAGAAAGGGCTGATAAGCGGTCACGATAGGAAGCTGCTTGTTCAAAATCGAGATTTTCAGCGGCTTTATGCATAGCTTGAACCATATCGCTTTTAATAGATTGATCTTTTCCCGAAAGGAACGCTTTTGCTCCTTTCACCAGTTCTTTATAATCACTGTCACTAATTTCATGAGTACAAGGTGCAGAACATCGCTTAATTTGATAAAGCAAGCAGGGGCGTGTACGGTTTTCAAAAACTGAATCAGTACAGGTTCGTAATAAAAAGACGCGTTGTAAAACATGAACTGTTTGTGTCACTGCACCAGCAGAAGCAAAAGGACCAAAATAGTGAGCTTTTCGTATTCGAGCACCACGATGTTTGTAAAGTGCAGGCACTCGATGATCATCTGTAATCATAATATAAGGAAAACTTTTATCATCACGTAGGAGTACATTAAAATGTGGATGCAATCTTTTGATGAGATTGGCTTCTAAAAGGAGTGCTTCTGTTTCTGTATGGGTGACGATAAATTCCATATGATATGTTGCACGAATCATGCGGGTAATACGATTATTGTGTCCTTGTTCACGTGTATAGTTTGAAACACGTTTTTTGAGATTACGGGCTTTTCCAACATAGAGAATATCACCATTTTCACCAATCATCCGGTAAACCCCTGGCTTATGCGGAAGGTGTCTAACAAACTCTTGTATGAACTTGATACCTTGGAATTGATTTTTCTCATAGCTTTGATTAGCATTATGCCATGTAATATTAGAGAGAAAAGAAAGTTTTTCCCGTTCATTTTGCGGACAATTTGTATTATTTTTCAGGACCATTCCGTTTATTACAAATATGTTGTTTGTTTAATATATGAAATATTCTTTTTTATTAAATAATGATTATTTATGTTTTTATAATTTTTTTCTATAAATAATATCTTATAGCATAAGAGTATGATTTTAGAGAGCCGATCTTTCATAAAAAATATGAGAGTTGTTATTCTAAGACAGCTTTATGAATTTGCCTAATTTATCCATTAAAATGATTGAATAGGAAATCCATGATGATTAAGAGGATAGACTTTCTAAAAGAAAAAAAATTAATTCACGCTGATCGTTATTAGCTTACCATTATAATATGTTGGTATTATCCAAAGAATCAAAGAACTTTATCATTTAATGCCTTTGTATTTTACAACATGATATTTGATTTAGAAAAAATATAGAGAAAAGTCTAACATAATAGATGTTCTTTTTGAAGCCACTTATGCGTTATTTGGGCATTTTCATCTTGTCCCAGACGGTTGATAAGAAAGGGGCTGAGTTTTTTCATTTCTTCTTCCAAAAGGTAGGGAGGGTTAATAATAATCATACCACTTCCATTCATTGTCGGTGGACTTGAACTTTTTCGGATACGCATTTCAAGCTGTAGAATCTTAGGAATTCCGGTTTGATAAAGCGCGTGAAGAAAACTTTCAATTTCTTTGTCATATTTAACAGGATACCATAAAGCGTAGATTCCTCCAGAAAAGCGACGATAGGCTTTCGTTAATCCATCAATAAGGCGGGAAAACTCTCCAGTTTTTTCAAAGGGAGGGTCAACAAGGATAAACCCACGTTTTTCTTTTGGTGGTACATGAGCATTTAAGGAAAGCCAACCATCTAAATGCAGAACTTTTGTCTGATAATCTCCTGCAAAGTTTTTTGCTAAAATATGATAATCTTCATTGTGCAATTCTATTGCGGTGAGGCGATCTTGTTTCCGTAATAATTGACGAATAAGAACAGGAGATCCAGGATAAAATACAATTTCTTTTTCCCCTTTATTGAGGGCATCAATGATATCACACCATGGACAAAGGAGTGTTCTTAAATCTTCTGGGATAGGAGTTGAAAAAAGTCGTTGGACACCTTCGCGCCACTCTCCTGTTTTATATGCTTCTAAAGAAGAAAGGTCATAAATACCGATTCCAGCATGCGTATCTATAACGCGAAAAGCTTTTTCTTTGCGTTTGAGATATTCTACAATGCGAGTGACAATAATGTGTTTAAAAACATCAGCAAAATTGCCAGCATGATAAATATGCCGATAATTCATGGAGTAAACTCTATCATATGTATAACTGTACCGGATTATTAGCATAGAATAATAGAATTGATATCCATAAAAATATTCTTATAGAAATCAAACAATACCCTCACTCCCACATTATACACTACAGAAAAAATATTAATGTCATCGGAGCATTTATTCACAAGGCTATTTTTATATTATGAGATTAATCGTTAAAATTTTAAATTTTTTATATGAAAGATAGACAAGAAGAGATCAAACATTTCATATAGAGATATTTATGTTGTAAGAGATTTTTCTTTATGATCGCGGACTCTTCCAGGAATACTATAAAAAACACTCAATTAACGAGAATATTAGTGAAGTTTTTTGAAAAATTGAAGGGTATCTTTCAAATTCATTCATAAATTTTCTTGTTTAAAGATTAAAGAATTTCAAATGCTTGATAAAAACATTGTTACATTTATAAGTTTTTTTAGCGAGCGTAAAATTATGGATAGAGCAATAAAGTGCTGGTGTTATAGTGATAGATTTTTGTAAAAGTGTGAATGAATCTCATTGCTTTAAGCAGAGCCAAAGCTTTACATTATACACGCTAAATAGCTAGGTTATTGTGTATGATGCTAAAATAAAACTTTTGAAAATTGATATGTGCTCTGCAAGCGATCTCAATAAAAATGAGGAATTTTAAACTAAAGTAAATAGGTTTATCTATCTCTAACACTATATTATCGAGCGGCTTTATGAGGTAATCTTATAAAAAAGGCTAGGATAAGAAATTCTTTTTATATGGATTATGCTTCGATACCATGCTTTTGATTGAATGTAATTTTCTATTCATGCCCATTCTGTTTTCAATACTGAGATAGGTTAAACACATGATATTATGAGAACGCATGCCCAGAATCCGGAGACGTGTAATAGTTAGAGCATACAGTGGCTTAGAGAGCTAGTTATATGGAGGTATTTTCTGAATAAAGGCGCAAGCTGGTACCTTTTTTATTTTTTAGCAGTATTGCCATACCTCTTGGCACTTGAGTTAGTTCATAAAGTGCATTTTTACTCTTTCCGCTAATAGTTTTTATTTACACGCCAGATATTTAACTGAACGCGATGATGGCTCATATTTCGTATTGTACATAGAATAATGAATGATAAAATTCCTACCCCAACGCAAAGAATAAATGTTGTGCGTAAGATGATAGTTTTTGAAGAGACTGATGATGTGTTAAGAAAGTTTTTTAGAGATTTTTCTTTCTGAATTTTTTAATTGAATACGTAAAGTGTTTTACAACATGTTATGATCTTTATCAGTAAAGGATAATTTGACGGAAATGTTTGTAATGATACGTAAAACATTGTGTAAAAGGAGAGACATTAGCTATAGTATTTACAGGAAGATGAGTAACCTAGGAGATCAGATGAAGTTATTTTAGAAAAGTTTTTAAGTGTTTTGAATTTTGTATGAGGCGGTTTATCATTGTTGAATGGTTTGTGTTATAGTACGCTAAAAAGGGATGAGAGGATAAAAAGTTCTTTTGCAATAAAAGCGTGTAATTGTTTTTAAGTTAAGAAGAAAATATACAAGTAAGATATTATTTTGATACATTCTTCAGAGGAAGCATGAATAAATGAAATCAAATTTAAAAGCATAAGTTAGAGAGAGTAATGGGTAATATTTTTTCACCAACGCATTTAATTATAATTTTATTGATTATCTTTGTGCTTTTCGGTCGCGGTAAAATTTCTGAATTAATGGGCGATGTTGCTAAGGGAATTAAAGCCTTCAAAAAAAATATGAAGGAAGAAGATGACAGCATTGAGGATAAAGTTGAAATGGCTCCTACTTCCCAAATAATTGATGTAGAATCTCAACAATCTCAGCCGTTATCGGTAAAATATGCAACAGCGCGCAGAAAGGTTTCTTCTGCTTCTAAAAAAAGCAAAACATCTGTTGCTAAAAAACAGTAACAAAAACGCAATCATCATTGTGCATTATTTTTTGATGAGAAAGTCGAATTAAGAGATGTTTGGGATTGACGGACCAGAGTTTATCGTAATCTTACTTGTTCTCATCATTGTCGTTGGACCGAAAGATTTACCTAAAATATTAAAGACAGTAGCAAAGATAAGAGCGTATGTGTATTCAACAGCAAATGAACTTCGTCATCAGTTTGATGATGTAATAAAACAAATCGAGCGCGATGATTTGCAAAAAGTATGTTCGGATATTAGCGATTCAAGCAAGAAGTTGGCAGAAACTTTTGATCCCATTCAAAATACATTAGAAGATATCCACGATAATTTGGATGTTAAGGCAACACACCATAAATCAAAAAAAGATAAAGAAATTTTGGAATGCGATCAAAACGTAACCAATAAAGATACGACAGTATCTATTGCTTCTAAAGATAAAGAAGATATGTCATGAATGTTAAGAAAGATGAAGTTGATGCCCATATGGCACCACTTTTAGAACATTTAATTGAACTTCGTCAGCGAATTATTGCTGCCTTGGTTGCATTTATGATCGCTTTTATGATGTGTTTTCTTGTTAAAGATTATATCTTAATTTTTTTACTATGGCCATATCAGTGGGCAATGAAAATAGCAGGGGGTAATCCTGAGGGTATTCGTTTGCAATCAACGCAAGTATGGGAAACTTTTTTAACGAAGATGAAGCTTTCTGCTTTTGGGGGAATTATTTTATCTTTTCCCTATACGGCTTTTCAGTTTTATAGTTTTATTGCACCAGGGCTTTATAAAAATGAGCGGATGGCTTTTTTACCATTTCTCATTGGGGGGCCTATTTTATTTTGTATTGGGGGAGCGTTTGTTTATGGTCTATTAGCGCCAATAATACTATGGTTTAGCCTTTCTCAACAATTTCTTCCAGATGTTCATTTAAAAATAGAGTTTATAGTGCGTATTTCTGATTATTTGGGCTTTATGACATCATTTATCCTAATTTTTGGTTTGATTTTTCAATTACCTCTTGTCATCAGTCTTTTAACAAAAATTGGATTTTTAACGTCTTATGATTTGGCGTCTAAACGAAAATGGGCTATTTTGCTCTCTTTTATTATTGCGGCAATCATAACGCCGTCGGATTTTTTTACGATGTTTGCAGTGGCTTTACCAACGATAGCACTTTACGAGATTTCAATTTTAATTGCTTACAGTATAGAAAAGAGAAGAAAATCCGCTTAAGAAAAGTGTATAATCTTATGCGATAAGGAATGAATAAAAACAATATAAATGAGGAATTTTTATGCTTGATATTAAGTGGATTCGTGACAATCCTGAGAAATTAGATAAAGCACTCGTAAGTAGAGGTCTTGAGCCACAAGCTGAAAGGTTAATACAACTTGATCTTGCACGTCGGTCGCATATTGCTAAGGTGCAATTGGCACAGGAACGTCGCAATGCTGTTTCAAAGGAAATAGGACAGGCTTTAGCGGTATCGGATCAGCAAATGGCTGAACGTCTTAGAGCTGAAGTTGAAGAGATTAAAGCTTTTCTTTCCTCTGCAACAGTGGAAGAAAAACAGCTGACGGAGAGTCTTGAGAAAATTCTTTCAGCACTTCCAAATATTCCATTAGATGATGTTCCAGAAGGTAAAGATGAAAGTGATAATGTCGTCATTCGACATTTTGGTACACCTCCAACATTTAATTTTACACCAAAGGAACATTTTGATCTTGGTCAAGATCTCAAGCAGATGAATTTTGAACGAGCTAGTCGTTTGTCTGGAACACGTTTTACAGTACTTTCAGGGGCATTAGCACGGCTAGAACGAGCATTAGGCCAGTTTATGCTTGATGTGCATGTCAATGAGAATGGTTACACAGAAGTCTCAATACCTCTTCTTGTTCGTGATGAAATTGTTTACGGAGCAGCACAATTACCGAAATTTGCTGAAGACCTTTTTCGTACAACAGATGGTCGATGGCTTATTTCCACAGCAGAAGTGCCATTAACCAATTTGGTCAACGATGAAATTCTTGAAATATCAGATTTACCACTGCGATTTTCTTCTTTATCTCCCTGTTTTCGTTCAGAGGCGGGAGCAGCCGGTCGTGATACGCGCGGTATGTTGCGTCAGCATCAATTTTGGAAAGTTGAAATGGTCTCGATTACCAGTGAAGAGCAGTCTTTAATTGAATTAGAACGTATGACGGAATGTGCAGAAGATATATTAAAGCGGCTTGGTTTGCCTTTTCGCACAGTGGTTCTTTCTACTGGTGATATGGGGTTTGCAGCGCGTAAAACCTATGACATCGAGGTTTGGCTTCCTGGTCAAGAATGTTATCGTGAAATTTCTAGCTGTTCAGTTTGTGGAGATTTTCAAGGTCGTCGTATGAATGCGCGCTATCGTAAAGAAGGCGATAAAAAATTGCATTTTGTTCATAGCCTTAATGGTTCTGGTACGGCTGTTGGACGTTGTCTTATTGCCGTACTTGAAAATTATCAACAGGCTGATGGATCAATTATTATTCCAGATGTTTTACAACCTTATATGGGAGGCATGCGCTGTATTACTGCTTAATTTTACGAAAGGAGAGACAATATGCGTTTATTGCCAAGAGGTGATGATACACAGACGCAAGTTTTTGCCATTTTAAAAGAAGCAGTTTGTCAGTATGATAAAAGTGTACCTCCATTGGAGATTGAATGATACTATGGGGCAAAAGGGTATTTTACAATTTCGTGAGGAGTTAGCCGCTCTTGTACTGAAAATGCGTAGCAAAGGCATTGATGACGTGCGATTTTTTTCGGCATTAGAGAAAATTCCGCGTCAACAGTTTGTTGCTGCTCCTTGGTTCAATAGTGCTTATGATAATAAAGTTATTCCCCTTGAGTGTGGTGAATATATGGAACGTTTGGAAGAACAACTCTTAATTCTTTCGGCATTATCGTTGAAAAAAAGGCATCGTGTCTTAGAAATTGGTACAGGATCTGGTTTTTGTACTGCTCTTATGGCATGTCTGAGTGACCGCGTGACAACGATTGATCGTTATAAAACGCTTGTTGATTTAGCACGCCAAAAATTTCAAACTTTAGGAATTGAAAATATTGTTATAAGGCAGATTGATGGAAGTCATAGTGTGACAGGCTTAGGATCATTTGATCGCATTCTTATTTGGCCATCACGTTTTGATGAACCAAAGGAATTTTTAGAACTTTTAGCTGAAAATGGAATTCTCATTCAGGCGATAGGACCTGACGAAGGGGTACAAACGGTGACGCGCTATACAAAAATTGGTAGTCGATTTGAGTGTTTAGAACTGTTCCAAGTGCGTTACCAACCTTTTATTAAAGGCATTGCGGAGATACTTTAATTTTTAAAAGCTAAGAAGTTTCTGCAAATTGTCTACGTTAAATTCATTTTGATCTTATATAAAGATATTTATGAATAAAACATCTCATTTTAACTCTTCGGTAATTTAAAAAAGCTTTAATGGAGTGAGTTGATTATTGATGAGTGAGCAAAACGATGTATCTAAAAGCTTTGGATAATATTTTCCAGCATAATTTTCAGAGAATAACTTTGTTAGCGGTGGTAACTATTGTTGCTGGTTGTAGTTCTGGTACACAGCGTTTTTCCAATACGTTCTCTCATCGTACGGTATCATCTCAATCAAATATATCAAGCACTATGTATACAGATCCGCGAATGCTATCATACGGTAGTGGTATGATACAAAGCACTGAATTGCCACCTGTGGAATCAGGTGATGATTCGTGGGGAGATGACAATTCTCCCTATAATTTTCCACATCAAGATAGGATAACTTCTTCTGATGGTCGCGTTATGGGCTCCCCTCCACGTAATCTTGGAACACTTTCTCGTTCACAAATGGATAAATCTCCTATTTTTCGGCGGAATTCTTATATTGTCCAGAGTGGAGATACACTGCTCAGTATTGCACGACAAGTAGGGGTTAGTGTTGAGGCATTAAAATTAGCAAATGGTATAAACAGCAATTCCATTTATATCGGTCAGGTACTGGTTGTTCCAAGCAGGCGTACATTAGCAGCTTCAAATGCACACAATAATAACGATTGGGCAGTGTCAACAACAGAATCTGCATCCCAATCTCAAGTGATGTCCTCTATAAAAAACAAGAAGTCCTCTCCTATATATAAAGCTCCTGTAACAACGCCACCCTCTGCAAAGATGAACAAATCAAGTTCTGAGAAAAATTTTTCTAAACAAATGACGCAATTGAAACATGAGACTGGTTTGTCAAGTACTGTTACGAATACAGATAATATGACGACTCCGCAAGCCACAGGAATTTCTAAGATGCGTTGGCCAGTACGAGGGCGTTTATTAAGCCAGTTCGGTCAAAAAAAGGGAACAGTAATGAATCGAGGAATAGATATTGCAGTGCCTGAAGGGTCTTCGGTAAAGGCGGCAGAAAATGGTGTGGTTATTTACGCGGGAGATGGATTAAAAGAGCTTGGTAATGTTGTGATGATTCGACATGAAAATGATATTATCACTATTTATGGATGTAATAGTAAGCTTGTTGTTAACAAAGGACAAAGGATAAGGCGCGGTGATGAGATTGCTAAATCTGGTGTTTCAGGAAATGTTAAAACGCCACGTGTCTATTTTGAGATGCGTAAGAATTCATTACCTGTTGATCCCCTTAAATATTTAGAAAACTAATTTATTGATGACTTTTACATTTGAATAGTCTTACAGTTTATAGAAAATTCATGAAAAACAATTGATTTTCTTAAATCAATAACATTGCAGCAAAAAATCATTGGTTTCAGGAGAGTAGTTCGTGGGGGGCGTTAGATATTACCATCTTTGTATTTATGAAAGTGTAAGACAATAGTATCATACTATTTGTCAGCTTTGAGTGTTCCAATTGCTCTTGCATTTGAGAGAAGCATGAAAAAAAATTTCACGCCTTTCTTAAAAAGTTTTTATCTACAGGCTCATTTCATATGTGTGACGTGCAAGAAAATCGTTTTGATTAATTCAGAAGGTTTGAAATAAGAGCGTTTTATTGTATTTAGATCTGTCGTTCGATATCAAAAACGATAAATTATCTATATAAATTAAGTTTGTTCATTAGAAAAATTATCTTGTATAATTTATTGAGTTAGTGAAAAGATTTATATTGTAGGATATACAATAGGGGAAAGTGAATCTATTTTTTAAGATTTTTCTCATTGTATTTTGGTATTCTGCCTCTTAAGGATTTATTGTATTTTTGTAAAGCTGTGATTAGATTATGTAGTTATTGCTTTTTATGATAAATTCTTTAGGAATTTTTTCTGTATCGGAATTTCATTTTAATAGAGTGGGAAATACCTGAGGTTTAACTATAGGAGATAAAAATGTTTATGACGAACGCTTATGCTCAAGTTGCAGGCGATGTTTCCGGTGGAATTTCATTTGCTAACGCTGTCCCATTCATTTTAATTTTTGCAATTATGTATTTTTTTATGATTCGTCCACAGCGTGCCCAAATGAAAAAACGCCAAGAAATGCTTAATGCAGTACGTCGTGGTGATACAGTTATAACGGGTGGTGGTATTATCGGCAAGGTTACGAAGGTTCACGACGAGAGTGGTGAATTAGAGGTTGAAATTGGTGAGAGTATAAATATTCGTGTTATTCGCTCAACATTAGCTGATGTGCGCGTTAAAGGTGAGCCGATTGCAGAAAAAAAATCAAAACTTAATGCTAAAGCAAAAACACCACAAAAGTCTAAATCTAAAACGACAACGAAAGAAGATATGAGTATCTCTGAAGAGAAAAAAGCTATATCAAAGGAAAATGCATCTTAAGGTGTAATGGCAGTTTATTACATTTTTTAAGCATTTTTGTAAAAAGCTTGGCAAGATCAAGACAATTTCATTGGAAAAGGGGCTTTTATAGTGGATACAGAAAATGGAGTTTTTGTTTTCTTTAGATTATTAAAATAGTTGCTTTATTTATAGAATATTACGCAATTTTTTTCTGTTTTTTAAATAAGATCATTGTTTTTATAAAAAGAAATTTGTGAGTAAATAAGCTGAGGAAACTTTTTAAAAGATAGATTTATTGAAGCAGGTATAGCAATTTATCGCGATTTATTACCAAATTTTCCTATATTTGTTGTATGAGAAGATTAGGGTATTATATAAAAATTTTCACTTCAGTACTAGGTTATGGTTAACATATCAATGTTTATATCAGCCTTACTTTAATTTTTATGGTGAGAAGTAGCAAAGACAATTGGATTATTCAAAAATAAAAGGTGCTTATTCATGTTCGATGCAATTCAAATTCGTGAAGCACATTTTCCAAGTCGCGCACCTATTGATGCTTATGGAAATGGTGGGTTTCGTTTTGCTGATATGTCTCATAGAGGTTCTATTATTTGTGTACCATCAGGTATTTATGGCATTGACATGGCAGGGCCTATTCCCACTCAAGGGGATATATCTCGTGTTTTAGAAGAAGCTTCTGAAATCGAAGTTTTATTAATAGGTACTGGAATTGAATTATTACGATTACCTGAAGAGTTACGGGTGCTTTTAGGGGAAAAACGTATTTCATCAGATACAATGAGTACGGGAGCGGCGGTGCGTACATTTAATGTTTTATTGGCTGAAGATCGCGCTGTTGCGGCGTTATTATTTGCGGTAGAATAGAGTATTGTTTAATAAAACAAATGCTCTCGTCTAGATGAAAGACTTGTGCGATTATTTTTCTGCGCCGTAAAGTACCGTCGTTTAAGGCGGTGATATAAGGGTATAGAATATACATAACTTAACATATTAAAGTGTTTTTAAATACAAAAGTGTTTTTAAATACAGCGGCAAGTATTTAGGACAAAGCTTGCTCGTCGTTCCTAATGAATCACATGAGTGATCAACTCTTGGCACTTGAGACAGTTCATAAGAGGCATTTTTAGTTCTTTCTCATACAGTTGTTACCTACAAGCCAGTTACGCTTGGGACGTGCAAGGGAATGGTTTTTATTAATTTAACCTGGAATTGGTTTGAAATGAAAGCATATCTACGATATTTGGTATTCTAATTTAACATACAAAACAACAAATTATGATTATAAATAAATGTATTGATAGTAACAGAAACTCACCGAGAGCAATTAGACTTTTTACAAATTGGTATTGGTAAGAACCTTTGTCTTTTAGGATGGGGAGGAGGTCAATGAGTTGATGAAGTTTTTGTGATCAGTGCATTTTTTATAAAATAACATTGTCATCTATCCACTGAAAAAGTGTTTTTCGTTGTTTGTTGTTCAAGTTTTACTATGCATGTTACGATTGTTTTTTAGCTTTTTTACTGCAAATGAAAACTTGAAGTCCTATAAGATAAGTTTTATCAGAAAAATTATTTATTTAATTTTTTTCTTTCTAAAACGAAAAGTGACTAGAAAAGAAACTTTAATTCACAATACAGTTAAGAGACACATTTAAAAATCTTATTTTCTGAACTGTATTTGCTTATCCTTCATTTTTTAATATGAATAAAAAGAGGATATTAATTTAATTGCTAAAAAAGGGACGTTAATAGGTTCATAGAATGATAGGCTCTCTTCCTTATTGTCTTGATATTTTACGTACCATAGATCGTGATCGCTATATATCAGTTTTATTTGCACCTAAAAAAAAGCGCCAAGCATTGGCTGCTCTTTATGTATTTAATGCTGAAGTTTCTCGTATCCGCGAAAGTGTACATGATCCACTCATAGGAGAAATACGGTTACGTTGGTGGTATGATGCTATTGCTCATGGTGAAATGCAAATGAGTGGAAACAATCCGATTTTGAATGATTTATTAAAAGCAATGACTCTTTTTAATTTACCTAAGACAGCTTTTTTACGTTATTGTGATGCGCAAATTTTAGATCTTTATCACAATCCAATAGAAACACTTCATGATCTAGAGCATTATTGTGGTGAGACAGCAGGCATAATTTTACAGCTTTCTTGTCAGATACTAGATCCTGAAACTGCACAAGAGTTTACAGATATCTATGAACATGGAGGGATTTCTCAAGGGTTAAGCGGTGTATTGCGTCTTTTATCATTCATGCAATCACGATATCAATATTATTTACCTACTGATATATTAAAGGCTGTAGGAGTGAATAGGGAAGATTTAGAATCCCATCGTCTCAGTGATCAACAAAAGGGTCGTATTGTTGAAGCTATGGTAGCATTATCGCGCGATCATTATACCCAATTTTACGAGTATTCTTGTACTTTACCTAGAATTCTTAAGCCAGCTTTTCTTCCATTGGTCATTGTACCGGCTTCTCTTCAAAAAGCTATACAGCTGGGGGCAGCAATTTTTCAAGAGAGTGCAACTTTGCCATTGATATATCGCTATTGGTTGATAACAAGGGCAGCAATAAGCGGCAATTTTCCAAAGATACTGTAAAAGAATATTACTACGTTGGAATGCGTAACATGGAGACTGATTTTCTCATATGAAGATAAAAGGAGCCATTGTGATTCCAAACCATTTTTTTGTTATAAAAAATGTTGATGTTTTGGTTGTTATGAACGCAAAAGAATAAGAAATTTTATGATCTTGAAAATACAGTGTATTTCTTCATCAGTAATATGTTTTATTCAGTGTATTGGATGGGTGAGATGCAGATAAAGAAAAACATGAGATAAATCTTAATACATTGGTTTGTTGGATGAAGAACTTTTAAGTACTCTGCATGTATTGATTGTAGCTCATTTGCAAATGAAATAAAATTTCTATTTTATGAGAGAAGTTATCTTAGCAGTCTATAAGTCTATAAAAAACTCTTATTTTTGAGAAATTATAACATCATAATTGATGACTGTTATGATTTATGAGTATATTGATTTATAATGATAATTCGTTTTTTCTCATATTGAATGAGAGTCTTGAATAGAAAAAGATTTCTCCATTTTTATAATGAATTTTAAAAATAGTTTTTTTGTATATTATAAGTTTGGTGTGTAAATGAAATCATTTAAGGAAGAAGCAATATGCTCCTTATGAATGATATTAAGAGTAGTAATATGATGAGCTATAAATGAGTGACGATAGGGATGATATTTATAGCTTAATGGGCGACAACCTTTACAACCTTTGGATGAATAATGTTTTTTAATGCGTTGCAAAAACGACTCTACATTCCATTGACTATTTTCTCGCAAATCCATACATGCACTGATTTGCGAGAGAATGAATCATTATACAAATGTTTGATCCTAAGATATGCAAACAAGAGATCTATCTTACCTCTTCAACTATAGACGAAGAGCTGACGGAAACTTTATCAAATAAGTTCTTTAAATTATGTAAAATCTTTTTATTGGAGAGCGTTAAAGATCTGATTATAATTTGTGCTATTAATTTCCAAAGGATGTTCTTTATTGGCAACTTGTAGCATTTCTAGCTTGAGATCTTCTCTTATCATCATATCTATATTGGTGCGGACTTCAGTTGAAAGAGTATGAGACGTGATATCTTTAGGCATGGTTACAGTCTTTATTTGATAAATGATACGGTTTGTTGCAACCGGACCTTTTATGATGCCATAATGACCTTTGGGAGCGGAAAATAATGCTTTAATGCCTTCAACGCCAAGGGTTTCAAATGAGTCTTGACGCCGGAGGGTTGGTGTTGTTTGTTTTGTAACACCAAGACTACGAGCAAGAGCAACAAGACTTTTTCCTTCCGTGAGCTGTTTGAGAGCATTTTGGGCTTTTTCATCAAGAAGACGTTGGATTTCCTCATTTTTCCATTGAGAAAGAACATCTAGCTTAGCCTCTTCAAGTGTCTTATCACGGGCAGGAATAATTTTATCGACCTTGTACCAGAGATATCCACCATTTTGAAAAGAGAGAGGATCAAGATCGACTCCTTCGTTTGATTGATAGATGGCATTCAGTAAAATATCTTTTTGAGGTAAATCCGTGAGTATTGCACCTTCAAGCGTTTTTCCTGTTTTATCAATGGTAATTGTGCGCAAAGATAACTTGTATTGGTCAGCTAACTCTTTGAGAGAAGCACCCTCAAAACGAGCATTTTCAATGGCTGCATAATTGTTACGGATATCATCAGTAGCACGATTTTTGGCAAGTGTTTGGCGAATATTTTCTTCTACACTTTCAAAAGGAAGAGAGCTTGAGGGTTCAATATGCGTGACGCGAATGATAACAGGTCCTTGTAAGTCATTTATCACAGAACTGACTTGGCCTTGTTGAAGTTCAAAAATTTCAGATGTCAGATGATTAGGAAGTTCATTTTCTGCGAGAGGCCCTTTTTTTATTTCATTAAGAGTCTTTTTTTCAGCTTTTACCAGTTCATCAAAACTCAATCCATCAGCTATTTTTTTTGCTGCATTATCGGCTTCTTCGCGTGAGGGGAATCGCAGTTCTTCGAATGTACGCTTTTCAGGCGTTACAAAACGTGAAGCATTTTGTGTATAATAGGCTTTCGCCTCATCTGTTGAGATATCTTGAGGTTTTACAAAATCATTAAGTTCCATAGATAGCAAAGAGACAGTGCGGTATTCTGGAGCACGAAATTGACTTTGATGTGTTTCAAACCATTTTTGTAATGTTGCGTAATCAGGATCAGCAATTGTTTTCTTTTCTTTTAGATCAATAACAAAATAATCAGCAATACGCATTTCTTCTTGATAAAGAGCAAGTGCTTTATAAAAGAGATTTGGTGCCTTCATATCAGAAAGTAAAGCAGCAATAAGCTGATTACGCTTTTCTTGTTTGGTGTAATAATTAAGAAAAGCACTTTCACTAATACGTAAATGCTGAAGATAGTTATAAAACAAGTTTTTATCAAAAGTGCCATTTACCTGGAACATCTTATCAGAACCAATCGTATGAGCTATTGTATCTTTTGAAAGACTTATTTTCATTTTACGTGCTTGTTCATCAAGAAGTACATTTTGTTGTAATTGATTAAATACAAAAGCAGGAATTTGGTATTGCTGCATTTCATTTGCTGTAAACATTCGTCCAAGATGAGCTGCATATGCTAAACGTGCGCTTTGATCGGCGAGTGCAAGACGATAATCATCGACAGTTACTGTGGACTGTCCAGATGTAATAAGATCTCTTTCACTTTTTTTGTGTAACTGCGGTACCCCCCATAAAAGAATGAAGCATAAGAGTAAAATAGCAAGGAAAATTCTAAAAATCCAAGAATTTGTAGCATTTCTTATGATGTCAAGCATTGTTCAAGTCCATTTTTAATGTGAGTTATTATCAAAGCTGTAATGGAATTTGCAATAAAGAGATGAAAGATGCAAGCTTTAAAGACTTGCTTTCATTTTATAATTTGGTAACTACAGATAAACAATGTATTGTAAGAGCTCTTGAGGTGAAAATATGTCTCAAAATATTCGGCCTTTTCTTGCTGGAAATTGGAAAATGAATGGAACGAGTGAATCGCTTGGAGAGTTGCGTGCTATTGCTACAGGCGTTAGCTCTGATCTAGGTCATCTTTTTGAGGCGCTTATTTGTGTTCCAGCAACGCTTTTATCGCGTGCTTCTAATACGCTGAATGGTGAAAATCTCCTTTTAGGAGGACAAAATTGTCACTTTGATGATCATGGTCCTTATACTGGAGATATTTCAGCTGTTATGCTTAAAGAAGCGGGAGCAAGTCATGTTATTATTGGGCATTCAGAACGTCGTACAGTGTACCAAGAAAATGATGCGATTGTCTGTGCCAAAGTACAAGCTGCGTGGCGAGCAGGTCTTGTGGCTCTTGTGTGTATTGGTGAAACATTGGAGGAGCGTAAGAATAATAAAGTACTGGATATTCTCACGCAGCAGCTTGAAGAATCTTTACCAGATGATGCAACAGAAGAGAATACCATTATCGCTTATGAACCAGTTTGGGCGATAGGCACCGGCAATACAGCGACTCCAGAAGATATTGCAAAAGTACATCATTTCATTCGTGATAAGGTGCGCTCTCGTTTTGGTGATGAAGGCAATAAGATTCGTTTGCTTTATGGTGGATCCGTAAAGCCATCCAATGCATTTGAGCTTTTAAGCATTGCTCATGTTAATGGTGCTTTGATAGGTGGAGCAAGCTTAAAAGCGATTGATTTTTTAACTATTTGCGATGTTTGTCGTAAACTATAGCAGAGAAATTTGAGTTTCCCCTTGGATTGTGCGTTATTTATGTGTAAATAGCTATTAAAGAGTTATTTGAAGAGCAGGGTTTATGCAAACAGTACTTATAGTTATTCATTTTTTGATTGTGATTACTTTGGTTGGTGTTATATTAATTCAACCTTCAGAAGGTGGTGGGCTAGGTGTGAGTAATAGCTCAGGGTTGATGAAAACTCGTGGATCTCGAAACCCTTTAACACGTTTGACTGCTATTTTAGCCTGTTGTTTTTTTGTTGTGTCTATTGGACTTACCGTGGTGGGTAATATATCAAATTCTAGTTCTGATATCTTAAAGCGTATACCGGTTAATTCAGAACAGAATTCTACCGATAAAGGCTCAGGCTCAGTTCCATCATCAAATGATGAGTCTTCCCCTTCTGTTCTTGAACAGCTAGGAGGCACTTCGAATTCTCCGCAGGAACAGAAACAGTCCACAAATCCTGAAGCAGAAAGTCCAGTTCCACAGGTTCTTGAAAACACAGTTCCGGATAACAGTACAAAATAGTTTTTTAAGAAAATATAGACTTTTTAAAAAGGTGATTTTTTCACCTTTTTTATTTTAGAAGAAAAATTGTTTCTTTTTGCATTTTTTGCTGGAAAAATCATTATAAATTGCTTATCACCATAAGCCCATGGCACGTTATGTTTTTATTACTGGTGGTGTGGTTTCTTCCCTTGGAAAAGGCATCGCAGCGGCGGCGTTAGCAGCGTTATTACAGGCTCGTGGTTATCGCGTACGTCTTCGCAAACTTGATCCTTATTTAAATGTTGATCCAGGTACGATGTCACCTTATCAACATGGTGAAGTATTTGTGACCGATGATGGTGCAGAAACGGATCTTGATCTTGGTCATTATGAGCGTTTTACTGGGCGTTCTGCAAATAGCCAAGATAGTATTACAACAGGGCGTATTTATCGCAATATCATTGAACGAGAGCGGCGTGGTGATTATTTGGGGGCAACAGTCCAAGTTATTCCTCATGTTACGGATGAAATTAAGAGATTCATTACGATGGGAAATGAAGAATTTGATTTTGTTTTGTGTGAGATAGGTGGAACGGTTGGTGATATTGAAGCAATGCCTTTTCTAGAAGCGATTCGTCAGCTTCGCAATGAGCTACCGAGACAAAATGTCGTTTATGTCCATCTCACATTAATGCCTTATATTCCTTCAGCAGGTGAATTAAAAACGAAACCAACACAACATTCTGTCAAAGAATTGCAAGCAGTTGGTATTTCTCCTGATATTTTGCTTGTACGTGCAGATAGATCTATTCCAGAAACAGAACGGTGCAAATTATCACTTTTTTGCAATGTTCGCTCCAATGCAGTCATTCAGGCATTAGATATGCCAACGATTTATGATGTTCCTATGGCATACCATAAGGAAGGTTTGGACTCTGAAGTTCTTTGCGCTTTTGGAATTGATTCGGCACCTTCCCCCAAGATGGATCGTTGGGAGGATATTACGCATCGTATTCACAATCCTGAAGGAGAAGTCACGATTGCTATTGTAGGAAAATATACGGGCTTAAAGGATGCTTATAAATCTCTTATTGAAGCGATTGCGCATGGTGGTTTAGCGAATAGAGTGAAAGTTAATATTGAGTGGATTGATTCGGAACTTTTTGAAAAAGAAGATTCTGTTTCAGCTTTACAAAAAGCCCATGGAATTTTGGTTCCAGGTGCTTTTGGGGCACGTGGGGCAGAAGGGAAGATTCGAGCAATTCAATTTGCACGAGAGCGTAAAGTTCCATTTTTAGGGATTTGTTTTGGGATGCAATTAGCTTGTATAGAAGCTGCGCGCAATATTGCACAGATTGAGAATGCTTCATCGAGTGAGTTTTGCGAAACAGACAATCCAATTGTAGGTTTAATGACAGAATGGCTTAAAGGAGACGTCCTTGAAAAACGTACAAGAAATGGTGATCTCGGCGGTTCGATGCGCCTTGGTGCTTTTGCTGCTGAATTAAAAGAAGAGAGTCATATTGCTCAAATTTATGGGATGACCAAGATTGTCGAGCGACATCGTCATCGTTATGAGGTTAATATTGATTATAAGGATAAGTTAGAACAGTGTGGTTTGATTTTTTCTGGGATGTCTCCTGATGGTATTTTACCAGAAACGATAGAATATGTAGATCATCCATGGTTTATTGGTGTTCAATATCATCCAGAATTAAAATCCCGCCCTTTTGATCCACATCCGCTTTTTTCTTCTTTTATTGAAGCTGCTGTAGAACAAAGTCGATTAGTTTAATGCATAAATTGGGTTACTTTGCTTTTGAGGGATAAAATGACTAAACCAAATGCCCGTGTGAAAGTTGGAAATATGATTTTTTCAAATGAAATGCCTCTTTCATTAATTGCAGGGCCGTGTCAGATGGAAAGTCGTGATCATGCTTTTGAAATGGCTGGTCGTATTAAAACAATTACCGATCAGCTTGGTATCGGGTTTGTTTATAAATCAAGTTACGATAAAGCCAACAGAACCTCTTTGGGGGCGGCACGTGGTATTGGTCTTGAAAAAGCAATGTCCATTTTTTCTGATTTAAAAAAAGAGTTTAATTGTCCCATATTAACTGATGTGCATACAGAAGAGCAATGTACAATTGTTTCTTCTACAGTGGATATTTTACAAATACCGGCTTTTTTATGTCGTCAAACAGATCTTTTGGTAGCAGCAGCCAAAACAGAATGTGTTATTAACATTAAAAAAGGTCAGTTTTTAGCGCCGTGGGACATGGAGAATGTTTTAAAAAAGGTTGTTTACAGTGGTAATCCGAATGTTATGCTTTGTGAGCGAGGCACGTCATTTGGTTACAACCGACTTATTTCTGATATGCGTTCGTTGCCTATTTTACGTTCATTTGGTGCTCCTGTTATTTTTGATGCAACGCATTCTGTTCAAGAACCTGGGGGGCAGGGGGCTTCATCTGGTGGGCAGCGTCAATTTGTTGAAATTTTAGCGCGTGCAGCTGTCTCTGTTGGGGTAGCTGGTATTTTTTTAGAAACACATCAAGATCCAGATAATGCACCTTCTGATGGACCCAATATGGTTAAAGTTGATGATTTACAAAGATTGCTTGAGACTTTAATGGAATTTGATTATCTGTCAAAAAAGTTGAGTTGAGAAGAGAAAAAATATTTCATTAATAGGGCATTATAAATGAATCGAGACTTTTATTGGATAAGGAAACACATATGACTATAATTGTCGATATCATTGGGCGTGAAGTTCTTGATAGCCGTGGTAATCCAACGGTAGAAGTTGATGTTCATTTGGAGAATGGAGCTTTTGGTCGCGCTCTGGTTCCTTCGGGAGCTTCAACAGGAGCACACGAGGCTATAGAGCTTCGTGATGGTGGTTTGCGCTATCAAGGGAAAGGTGTTGAAAAAGCGGTTGCTGCAGTTAATGGCGAAATTCTTGAAGAACTTGGTGGGCGGGATGCAACAAATCAAATTGCTATTGATCAAGCAATGATTGCTTTGGATGGAACGCCAAACAAAGCCCGTCTTGGTGCCAATGCACTTCTTGGTGTTTCATTAGCTGTTGCAAAAGCAGCTGCGGATTCATTAAATTTACCTTTGTATCGTTATATTGGTGGTACACAAGCGCATATTCTTCCAACCCCCATGATGAATATTATTAATGGTGGCGTTCATGCTGATAATTTGATTGATTTTCAAGAGTTTATGATTATCCCTATAGGAGCTCCTACTGTAAAAGAAGCTATCCGTTATGGCGCTGAGATTTTCCATGCATTGAAAAAGCGTTTAAAAGATGCGGGTTATAATACCAATGTTGGTGATGAAGGTGGTTTTGCACCTCAATTTAAAAGTGCTGATCAAGCAATTGATTTTATTATGGAATCTATCATGATATGTGGCTATAAACCAGGTGAACAAATTGCCATTGGTTTAGACTGTGCTTCAACCGAATTTTATAAAAATGGTTCGTATTTTTATAAAGGTGAGGGGAAATGCCGAGACATCCAAGAGCAGGTAGATTATTTAGCACATCTTGTGAAAAATTATCCTATTATTACAATTGAAGATGGAATGGCAGAGGATGATTGGGAAGGTTGGAAGTTACTCACTGACACAATTGGAGAAAAATGTCAGCTTGTTGGCGATGATTTGTTTGTAACGAATTCAGCACGTTTGCGTGATGGTATCAAAATGGGGGTAGGCAATTCTATTCTCATAAAAGTTAATCAAATTGGTACATTGAGTGAAACACTTGATGCTGTAGAAGTAGCACATAAAGCAGGTTATCGTGCCATTATATCTCATCGTTCAGGCGAAACAGAGGATTCTTTCATTGCAGATCTTGCGGTTGCAACGAATTGTGGACAAATTAAAACAGGTTCTCTTGCACGTTCGGATAGATTAGCCAAATACAATCAACTTATTCGTATTGAAGAAATGCTAGGAGCCCAAGCGCGTTATGCTGGTGATTTAGTGTATAGTTCTGAGCACAAAATATGAAAGTATAAGATCATTTAGATTATGAAATTGAGATTTCTTATCAAAGGCATATACGCAATAATTTTTAAGTGTTTAAATTTATAGGGATTAAGATGAGAGGTATAATTATTAGTCAAGATCAAGGAACTTATCTCGTTGCTGGTGATGATGGTAAACGTTATCAGTTTGCGACTTGGGATTGGTTGGGAAAGAATCCACCAAGGATTGGTAATGCTGTTGATTTTGTCTGTGAAGGGGGGGTTGTCAGTTCTGTTTTTCCATTGTTGAGATCAGGTACAGAGAACACAAAGATAATGTTCGCACTGCTTTGTTGGGTTGCAGGTATCTTTGGTGTCCATCGCTTTATGGTTGGTAAAGTTAGGACTGGTGCTTTAATGCTAGTTCTATCTTTATCATTGTTTGGATTGATAATTACCGGCATTTGGGCAATTGTTGATTTTATAGTCATTCTTGGTGGAAGATTTACGGATAAAGATGGAAATCAGATTACAGATTTGTGAAAATCTTATAATAAAAAAAGGTAATTTAGCTCGCTTTTTATTTTTATAAATATATTAAGTTGCATCATGCGAAATTATTGTACTACATTTATTTAATATGAGATATTAAAAAACATGTACAGCTAAGTAAACGTATTGAAAAAGACAATGCTATTTTATATGGGTAAAGCAAAGATATAAATCAACTAAAGCATGTTTTTTGTTACTGCTTATAGCAGGGGGAAATATTAGATTATTGGGGAGTTACGAACTATTTTAATTTCATGTTTATCATGGTGAGTACGAATTGTATTTACACCGTGAGGTTAATCCGCATATTATCGAATTAGAAATAATCTCTTTATGAATAACACATGAGGAGCAGCTTTATAGGTGGGCAAGAATGAAAGGTAAGATTATTGGTCAGGATCAAGGAGATTATTTTGTTTCAGGGGCTGACGGTAAGCGTTATCAATTTACGAGTTGGGATTGGTTAGGAAAAAAAACACCAAAAGTGGGTGATACCGTTGATTTTGTATATGAAGATAATGTTGTTAAATCTGTTCTCCCTCTCGTGAGTAAAACTCAGTCAGAAAAATCAAGATTGGCGATAGCACTTGTTTGTTGGTTTTTTGGATGGTTGGGAATTCATCGCTTTATGGCAGGTAAAGTTGGAACGGGTATTGTAATGCTTCTTATAAGCCTACTAAGTATACCATTTACTTTTGGGGTAGGGATACTTTTAGTAACTGGTCCTTGGTCATTCATTGATTTTATAGTTATTTTATCCGGATATTTTAGGGATGAAAATGGGGATAAAATTATAAATTGGTAGAAATTTTAGAATAATATAAAAAGTAAAGAGTGAGGCACTTTCTTTACTTTTAATGTTGTCAATATATTAATTTAATAATGTAAATTATTTTAATATATGTCTTTAAATGTGAAATATTAAAGAAAATTATGAATATTTAAATAAAACTATTGAAAAAGACTGTACTATTTCATATGAAAAAAGCAAAGGTGCAAATCGAACAGCGTGCTTTGTATTACCACTTGTAATTGCGGGAATTTTAAGTTGTTGGGGAATTTTTAGCTTTTTAAATTGTCATATATCACGGTGAATACAGACTGTATTCATGCTGTGAGGTTTATTCAACATATTATCATATTAGAAGAAAAGCTTCTTTATGAATAACAATTTTATAGGTGGTGAAGATGAAAGGTAAGATTATTGGTCATGATCAAGGAGATTATTTCATTTCAGGGGCTGATGGTAAGCGCTATCAGTTTGCGAATTGGGATTGGTCAGGAAAAACGCCGCCGAAAGTTGGTGACGTCGTTGATTTTGTGTGTGAAGGGGATACCATTAAATCTATTTTCCCTATCTCAACTGAAGGTCAGTCACAGCAATCAAAAGTGACGTTAGCGGTCGTTTGTTTTTTTCTAGGTGGACTAGGAATTCATCGTTTTATGGTTGGTAAAGTTGGAACTGGTATTGCAATACTTCTTATAAATATAATAAGTGTAATAAGTATAATAAGTATAATATTTATGCCGGTAGGGCTTATAGGAATTTTTTTGATAATTACACCTTGGGTATTGATTGATTTTATAGTCATTTTAACAGGAAGTTTTAAGGACAAAGATGGGTGTAAAATCACAACTTAGAGGATATCCAATATTTATAATATAAAAAGTGGGGCATTCAGCTTACTTTGATCGTATTAAGGGGGGGGGGATAAATTGAAATAACAAATTATTTTGGTGTAGATTTGGTAATGAGGTATTAATCAAAATCATGCATAGTTGGGCAAAATATCAAGAAATTTGTGCTGTAAAGACTGTGCTATTTTATGTGGACAAAGCAGAAACGTCGATCAATCAAAGTACGCTTTGTACTACCTCTTATGACGGTGGGAGTCTTAAGCTATTTCAGTTATCACATTTATCATGGTGAGTATGGATTGTATTCACGCAGTGAAGTTAATCAGCATATTAGCGAATTAGAAAAGGAGCTTCATAAAATAGAAGCTGAGCGGATATTCATGGAAAAGCGTATTTCTCTTTTACGCAATGGGCATATAGAAAAAGATATGTTGGATGAGTATGTCCGAAAGAATTTGAACTTTTCTAAGCCAAATGAACTGACAATCTTAATACCTTGAAATTGATACTAAAGGTAAATGAAAAATCGCTTAATTTAAACAACAATCAGCAATGATATTGTTTAAGCCGATTGATAAGGCTTGTAACTTTTGTTCGTAAAGGTTATTCCTAAATAATCATAAAAGGGAGTTTAATATGGCAGAACGACTTAAAAAAAATTCTGCGTCGGCGGCGCGCACTGCATTATCAAGCACCACAAAGAAAGCACCAATAGCAGATTTTACAAAAGAAGAAGAAATTGATGCTTATCGTGAAATGCTTTTAATTCGCCGTTTTGAAGAAAAAGCAGGACAACTTTATGGTATGGGGCTTATTGGGGGATTTTGTCACCTTTATATTGGTCAGGAAGCCGTTGTTATAGGAACATTGAAAGCGGCAAAAGAAGGTGATCAGGTTATTACGTCTTACCGTGATCATGGTCATATGTTAGCGGTTGGGATGAGTCCGCGTGGTGTCATGGCAGAATTAACGGGGCGCCAAGGTGGCTTTTCCAAAGGGAAAGGTGGCTCGATGCATATGTTCTCTAAAGAAAAGAACTTTTATGGAGGACATGGTATTGTTGGTGCGCAGGTTCCAATTGGTTCAGGTTTGGCATTTTCGAATCAGTACCTTGGTAAAGATAATGTGACATTGGTTTATTTTGGTGATGGTGCTGCAAATCAGGGGCAGGTTTACGAGAGTTTTAATATGGCTTCACTTTGGAAGCTTCCCGTTGTTTATATTATTGAAAACAATCAGTATGCTATGGGAACGTCAGTTTCACGTGCATCTGCAGAAACTGATTTTTCCCGACGTGGTCTTTCTTTTGAAATTCCAGGTATTGTTGTTGACGGTATGGATGTTCGATCAGTAAAAGGAGCTGCTGATGAAGCAATTTCTTGGGCACGCTCAGGTAAAGGACCGATCATTCTTGATATGCAGACCTATCGCTATCGTGGTCATTCCATGTCTGACCCAGCAAAATATCGTTCAAAGGAAGAAGTCCAAAAAATAAAAGAGGAGCACGATCCGATTGATCAAGTAAAAAGTCGGATTCTTAAAAAAAATTGGGCGAGCGAAGACGATTTAAAATCTATTGAGAAAGAGGTCCGTGCAATTGTTGCTGATGCGGTAGATTTTGCACAAAGTGATCAAGAGCCAGATGCTTCTGAGCTCTATACTGATATTTTAGTTTGATGCGAGGGAAGCAAGTATGTCTATTGATATTTTGATGCCGGCGCTTTCACCAACTATGGAAGAAGGTAAACTGTCTAAATGGCTCAAGAAAGAAGGTGATAAGGTTAGCTCTGGCGATGTTATTGCTGAAATTGAAACGGATAAGGCTACAATGGAAGTAGAGGCCGTTGATGAAGGTACTCTTGGTAAAATTTTTGTGCCTGAAGGTTCAGAAGGCGTAAGGGTTAACACTGTTATTGCAATTTTGTTAGAAGAAGGTGAGCGTGCTGAGGATATTTCGCAGCCTACGGATACAGCACAAAAACCTAAGGAATCTGCTCTTTCTCTACCTTTGTCAGTTCCGCAGGCTGCTCCTACTTTTGATACATCTCTTAATTTTGATATTCCAGCGGGAACACAAATGGTTACAATGACAGTTCGTGAAGCGCTTAATCAGGCTTTGGCTGAAGAAATGCGGCGTGATGAAACAGTTTTTCTTATGGGGGAAGAAGTCGCGCAATATCAAGGTGCCTATAAGGTTAGTCAGGGTTTGTTGGAAGAGTTCGGGGAACGCCGAGTTATTGATACCCCAATTACAGAGCACGG
This sequence comes from Bartonella sp. CL434QHHD, assembly GCF_042195145.1. Lineage (NCBI taxonomy): Bacteria > Pseudomonadati > Pseudomonadota > Alphaproteobacteria > Hyphomicrobiales > Bartonellaceae > Bartonella > Bartonella sp. CL434QHHD. The sequence goes on from NZ_JBHINT010000006.1 coordinate 28,147, forward strand.
CTTTGCTGGGCTGGCTGTTGGGGCTGCTTTTGGTGGGTTACGTCCTATTGTCGAGTTTATGACCTTTAATTTTGCGATGCAGGCGATGGACCAAATTATTAACTCAGCAGCCAAAACACGTTATATGTCTGGTGGACAAATGACCGCTCCTATGGTTTTCCGAGGTCCCAATGGTGCGGCTGCCCGTGTTGGTGCTCAACATTCTCAATGCTATGCTGCATGGTATAGTCATGTACCAGGTCTGAAAGTTGTCATGCCTTATAGTGCTGCAGATGCAAAAGGTTTGCTGAAAGCTGCTATTCGTGATGATAATCCTGTTATTTTCCTTGAAAATGAGATTTTGTATGGGCATCAATTTGATGTTCCTCAACTGGATGATTTTCTTTTGCCTATTGGTAAGGCGCGTATTCATAAGTCTGGACAAGATGTGACGATTGTTGCATGTGGAATTGGGATGCATTATGCTGTTCAAGCGTTACCAGAAATTGAAAAACTTGGTATTGATGTTGAATTGATTGATTTACGAACCATTCGCCCTATGGATCTTCCTACAATTCTTTCGTCAGTTAAAAAAACAGGTCGTTTGGTAACAATTGAAGAGGGATTTCCTCAGTCATCCGTGGGAACTGAAATAGCAACGCGTGTTATGCAGCAGGCTTTTGACTATCTTGATGCGCCAATTGCTACGATTTCTGGCAAAGATGTTCCGATGCCTTATGCCGCTAATCTTGAGAAGTTGGCTTTGCCTAATACTGCTGAAATTATTGAGGCAGTTCAAGTTGTGACATACAGAGCATAACGGAGGAAAGCATAATGCCCATTAAAATTACAATGCCAGCGCTTTCCCCTACGATGGAAGAGGGAAATTTAACAAAATGGAATATTAAGGAGGGAGATAAGGTTTCCTCTGGTGATGTTATTGCTGAAATTGAGACGGATAAAGCGACAATGGAAGTCGAAGCCGTTGATGAAGGTAGGGTTGCTAAAATTGTTGTTCCTGCTGGAACACAAGGCGTTAAAGTAAATGCTTTAATTGTTGTTTTAGCAGAAGAAGGTGAAGATTTAGCTGAAGCTGCAAAAGTTACAGAAGAAATCTCTTCTTCTACAAGACAAGAATCAGAGGGCATCAAACAGACAGATTCTCTGAAACAGACGGACTCAAAGGGAATAAAAATGTCTCATGAATCATCAACTGGGCAATTAATACAGCAAGATAAAAAAGAAGCTCGTCTTTTTGCCTCTCCCTTAGCGCGGCGATTAGCATCTCAGGCAGGTCTTGATTTATCCCTTATTTCTGGAAGTGGTCCGCATGGGCGTATTATTAAGCGCGATGTGGAAAAAGCTGTGAGCAGCGATATTTCTAAAGTGTCTTATTCATCACAGATAGGGGAGCTAACAGCTACAGGTGCTTCAGACAAACAGATATTGAAACTCTTCAAAGAGGATGAATATAGCTTCGTTCCCCATAATAATATGCGTAAAACAATCGCGACACGTTTGGTGGAATCAAAACAGAAAGTCCCACATTTCTATGTAACGGTAGATTGTGAACTTGATGCGCTATTAGCACTGCGTACACAACTGAATGCTGCTGCACCAATGGTTAAAAGGCAAGAAGAAACTCAGCCTACTTATAAGCTTTCTGTTAATGATATGGTGATCAAAGCTGTCGCACTTTCTTTGAAAGCGGTTCCTGATGCGAATGTCTCTTGGCTTGAAGGTGGGATGATTCATCATAAACATTGTGATGTTGGGGTTGCTGTTTCCATTCCCAATGGATTAATTACACCGATTATTCGCCATGCAGAGGAAAAGCCGTTATCACTTATTTCCAAAGAGATGAAGGATTTTGCAAAGCGTGCGCGCGAGGGCAAGTTAAAAATGGAAGAATATCAGGGTGGAACAACAGCTGTATCAAATATGGGGATGTATGGTATAAAAAGTTTTTCTGCTATTCTTAATCCACCGCATGCGACGATTTTTGCGATTGGAGCAGGGGAGCAGCGCGCCGTTGTTAAAAATGATGCATTAGTCGTTGCGACAGTTATGTCAGTTACGATTTCTGCTGATCATCGTGCTGTCGATGGTGCTTTAGCAGCAGAGATCGCGCGGACTTTTAAGAAGATGATTGAAAATCCATTAGCAATGTTGGTTTGAACTGTTTAACAGTTCTTCACGTAAATTGTGAGAGAGTGTATTAAGAGAATAAAAGCAAATTTAACGAGTTTGAAGAGCAATGTTATTGCTATTTCTGGTTTGGGTAAAGCATTTACGTAAGCAAAAGACATAAGATAATTCTGTCATGTTATTTTGCAGACTTAAGTTCAAAAAGTGCATATCCGTTTTATATATATCCATGGAGGAATTACTGTGGCAAATCTTTATGATGTAATTGTGATTGGATCAGGTCCAGGCGGATATGTAACCGCAATTCGTGCAGCACAATGTGGCTTTAAGACTGCGATTGTTGAACGTGAACATTTGGGAGGGATCTGTTTAAATTGGGGATGTATTCCCACAAAGGCCCTTCTACGTTCAGCGGAAATGAAACATTTTGCTGAACATGCAAAAAATTATGGACTAAAAATTAATGGTTCAATTGAGGCAAACATCAAAGATGTTGTGGCACGTTCACGCGGTGTTTCAGCACGTTTAAATGCTGGTGTTGATTTTCTAATGAAAAAAAACAAAATTGATATTATTTGGGGTGAAGCAAAGCTTACTAAAAAAGCAAAGGGAAGCCATCCTGCGGAAATTATGGTTTCTTCATCCTCCAAGCCGATTATGCAACCGCAAAATCCAGTCCCTAAAGGGACGTTAGGGGAGGGAACTTATCAAGCAAAACATATCATTATTGCAACAGGTGCACGTCCTCGTGTCCTTCCTGGTATTGAGCCAGATGGAAAACTCATTTGGACTTATTTTGAAGCTATGATACCGTCATCAATGCCAAAATCGCTTTTGGTTATAGGGTCTGGGGCTATTGGCATTGAATTTGCCTCTTTTTATCGTGATATGGGGGCGACAGTAACTGTTGTTGAAATGATGCCCCATATCATGCCTGCTGAAGATATTGAAATTTCAACGTTTGCTCGTAAACAGTTAGAGAAAAGAGGTTTACGCATTCTTCGTCAAGCAAAAGTAACAAAGGTTGAAAAGTCTTCCGATTCTGTGACTGTACATATTGATGTTCAAGGTAAAATAGAGACAATAACTGTTGACCGGTTAATTTCCGCTGTAGGGGTGCAAGGTAATATTGAGAATCTTGGTTTAGAATCTTTGGGAATAAAAACCGATCGCGGGTGCATTGTAACTGATGAATGGAGTTGGACGGGGGTGGAAGGCATTTATGCTATTGGTGATGTAGCAGGTCCTCCTATGTTGGCCCATAAAGCAGAAGAAGAAGGAGTGATATGTATTGAGCATCTTGCAGGTTTGAAGAGTGCTCATCCGCTTGATAAAAGAAAAATTCCAGGGTGTACATATTGTACACCACAGGTTGCCTCTGTAGGGCTTTCAGAAGCGGCTGCAAAAGAAGCAGGTTATGATATACGTATTGGTCGTTATTCTTTTGCTGCGAATGGTAAGGCGATTGCTTTGGGTGAAGATCAGGGGTTAGTAAAAACGATTTTTGATAAAAAAACAGGACAGCTTCTCGGGGCCCATATGGTAGGGGCTGAGGTAACAGAATTGATACAGGGTTTTGTTATTGCTATGAATCTTGAAACAACAGAAGAAGAATTAATGCATACTGTCTTTCCACATCCGACCTTATCGGAAATGATGAAAGAAAGTGTATTAGATGCTTATGGTCAAGTTTTAAACGCTTGATGACTGGATTGTATGAAAAATTTTATATTTTTGATTGTTACTTCGTATTTATAAGGCAAAGGCTTAAATGGTTACGGTTGTTGATAGAGTTACAAATAGACGTTTGCGTCATCCTGAAAAGGCACATCGTCCTGATACAAGCGTTCAAAAAAAGCCAGATTGGATTCGTGTAAAAGCGCCAACATCACCAATTTATAAGGAAACACATGGTATTGTACGTACGCATAAGTTAGTGACTGTATGCGAAGAAGCTGGTTGCCCTAATATTGGCGAATGTTGGAGCCAGAGGCATGCTAGCTTTATGATTTTAGGTGAAATATGTACGCGTGCTTGTGCTTTTTGTAACGTTGCAACAGGTATTCCACTTGCCGTTGATGATAATGAGCCAGAACGTGTCGCCGATGCTGTTGCACGGATGGAATTAAAACATGTTGTCATTACATCTGTTGATCGTGATGATCTTGCTGATGGTGGTGCTGAGCATTTTGCAAAAGTTATTTATGCGATTCGTCAAAAAACTCCTAAAACAACAATTGAAGTTCTTACACCTGATTTTCGTCATAAGGATGGCGCTTTAGAAGTTGTTGTTGCTGCTAAGCCTGATGTTTTTAATCATAACTTAGAAACAGTTCCTTCTAAATATTTGAAGGTCCGTCCAGGGGCGCGTTATTTTCATTCAATTCGTTTATTACAACGCGTTAAAGAACTTGATCCAACAATTTTTACAAAATCGGGAATTATGGTTGGCCTTGGGGAGGAGCGAAATGAGATTTTGCAATTGATGGATGATTTGCGCGCTGCTGATGTTGACTTTATGACAATTGGACAATATTTGCAGCCTACACGAAAACATCATCCAGTTGTTCGTTTTGTGCCTCCTGAAGAATTTGAGTCTTTTGCCAAGATTGGTAAAGTAAAAGGATTTTTACATATGGCTTCCAATCCTCTGACGCGTTCATCTCATCACGCTGGAGATGATTTTGCCATTTTGCAAAAAGCGCGTGATGAAAAATTTTCCTTACAGAGATAATTATGCCGATTTTTACAATACATCGGCAGATCACCCATAGTGCCAGTGAAATGTTTGATCTGGTTTCAGATATTGAGCGTTATCCTGAATTTTTACCAATGTGTGAGTCTTTAATAATACGCTCTCGAAAAGAATATGGAAAAAAAATATTGCTTCTTGCGGATATGACCGTTGGCTATAAGATTATTCGTGAAACTTTTACGACTCAAGTATTTCTTCAGCCGGAAAAAAGTCTTATAGAAGTTAAGTATATTGATGGTCCATTCAAATATCTTGAAAATCGTTGGGCCTTTCATGATATTGAAAATACCAATGCATGTAATGTAGAGTTTTTTATTGATTATGAATTTAAAAGTAAAACGCTTGGATTAGTGATGGGCTCAATGTTTGATATTGCGTTTCGTAAATTTACCGAGGCTTTTGAGAAGCGTGCGCATCAGATTTATGGCTCTACGGTAACATAGTCTATTCTGTTATTTTTTAACAATACGTATTGCTTATAACAGCGTGAAGGTGGAAATCGGTTTCCATCTTTACTATTTGTTTTTAATCCAGCTTTCAAAAACATATTGAAGGAACATCATTTTAAATGATGAAGATGATGTACAGCTTCACTCTTTTGTTTCTCTCTTTTTTAATGGATACACATCCGTTAAACAGAACGCCCAAATAGAACATGCTTGCGTCATACCCATTTCATAATAGTGCTCATAATAAATAGTATAGATCCTTCGTAAAAGCATATAAACTCCACATCTGTACGTTTATGAACAAGTCAGCCTGCACCATTTATTTGCCATCTCTCAAGATGTTGCGCCAGCTCTTAGCACTTGAGAGAGAGGTACAAGTGTCCCTTTCTTTAATCATTTTATTTACTACAGTTTTTTTCTCTTGTGGCGTGCAAGTGAATAAATTTGATTAATTCAACCTACACAGGGCTGAAGTGAGATAACTTTACGCTATTCAGGTCTTTCATTTTCAAGTTGTGGGCGATTATAGACTCAATGTGGAATAGAGAATTTTGAAATTAGTATGGGGAATTCAGTGAAGTAATTCCAGAATCATTTTAAAAACATTTTCAACAGTTGCATGGCGGATAGCATTGCGATTAAGATGAGCAAAGTGCATTTCTTTGTGCAGGGGGGGGTGATTTTTGTAAGCAACTGCGCAATGCACAAGTCCTACAGGTTTATCAAGACTTGCACCTCCTGGACCAGCAATCCCTGTTACAGAAACTGCAATGTCAGCTTGTGAATGTTTTAATCCACCCTCAGCCATTGCAAGAGCAACTTCTTTTGAAACGGCACCATAGGTTCTTATAAGTTCAGCACAAACGCCAACAAGGCGTGTTTTGGATTCATTTGAATAAACAACAAATCCACAATCGAGAACATCTGACGATCCTGCAATATTTGTGAGGCTTGCAGCAATGAGCCCCCCTGTACAAGACTCTACAGTTGTTAACAGTAAACCTTTTTGGCGAAAGGTATTAAGGACTTCATGTGCTTGTTTTTCACAAAGATATGTCATTGGGGAATTTCTCCTGAATAAAGAACGCTCGCTGTTGCAAGAGCAGCAATTCCCTCACCACGACCAATAAATCCAAGCTTTTCATTTGTTGTTGCTTTGATAGAGATTCGATCAGGTGTCATTGCAAGTATTGTCATAAGATTTTCTGTCATAGCATGACGATAGGGACCAATTTTAGGATTTTCAGCGATAATTGTGATATCAACATTGGCGATACGACCATCTGCTTGTTTTATAATATCGAGAGCATGACGGAGAAAAATTTCTGATGATACATTTTTCCATTGAGGATCAGAGGGAGGAAAATGTGTACCGATATCTCCAGCACCTTGAGTTGCAAGAAGGGCATCTGTTAATGCATGAAGAGCAACATCTGCATCGGAGTGTCCATTTAATTTTTTATGAAAAGGGATTTTTATACCACATAATATAAGAAAATCACCATCTTCAAAAGAGTGAACATCATAACCATTGCCGGTACGGATATCAGGAAACATTTGCATTTTCTTTTGGAGATATAAATGTGCAGTATTAAAATCTTCATGCCATGTAATTTTTATGTTGTTAGGATCCCCAGGAACGGTACGCATAGGAATTCCAAACCATTCGGCAATTGCAGAATCGTCAGTGAATTCTTGTTTGCAAGCTTGTTTTGCTTGTTTATGGGCCGCTAAGATATGTTCAAAGGGAAAACACTGTGGAGTTTGTGCACTATAAAGATGGGTACGGGGAATTGTTTCTAAAACATGCTGATTATTTATACGTTTAAGGGTATCAGAGATGGGCAGAACAGGAAGAACACCTTCTTGAGGCGTGATAGTGTTGTGAATGTTATTAAAAAGCTTGTTTTCAATAAAAGGGCGTGCACCATCATGAATATGCACATATTGGGGGGAAAATTTTTTAAGTGCCTGAAGTCCATGTAAGGTAGAGATTTGACGTGTATTGCCTCCTTCAACGATAATAAGGCGCTCTTTAAAATCGCCAATAGCTTGTTCACAGATTTGACGATCTTCTGGATGAATAACAAGGATAATTGTTGTGATAGCTGGATGCTGCAAAAAACAATGCACGGTATGATAAATAATCGGCTTTTGTCCTAGAAGCCGATATTGTTTTGGAATTTTATAGGGAGATCCTGCTCTTTCACCCCGTCCAGCGGCTAATATTATTGCTGCAATAGAAATACTTAATCTCCTTGTATTATAATCTTAGTTTTCTTTTTTGTCATTAATTTTAAAATGATTTTGAAAGGATGGTTGTTGTAGATCAGCAAGGGATATCATGGACAACACCTCAAAAAAAGCATTTAATGCTTTTTGAAGTGCGGTATTTAAACCACAAAAATCAAACAAGGGGCAAGTTGGTTCTGCAGTATCGAAACATTCTGCTAGGGAAAAGTTGTCTTCTGTTACTTTCACAACATCAGCGACTGAAATCTCTGCTGCGGGTTTAGCCAATCTAACTCCACCATTGCGTCCACGCACTGTTTGTATAAAACCTGCTTGAACAAGCAGCTGAAGGATTTTAAATAAAAAAAGTTCTGAAACGGCATATGCTTTAGCAATTTCTGGAACACGACTGAGAGTTCCCTGATTATCTGCACAATACATGAGCATTCGAAGAGCATAATTTGTTTGTTTTGTTAATCGCATCTCATTTCCTTCGTAAAGTATCGTCGAACACAGTCTATTTTAAAGATATTTTGCAAAATATAGAAGCTTTTCCTCATTGACTATATTTGCCCTATTTTAAATGTAGTATTAGTATTGTCAATTTTTGCTACAAAAGGTTATATGAGAATAATGGGATAAGGGTATGTAAGCTCATGACGAATATAACATCTGTGACGAATCTTCAAGACATAGATAAAAATACTTATAACGATGAGTTGTATCGTTTAAGTAAGGTATATATTTTTTTAGGGATTACAATTATTGTATTGGCTTTACTTACGGCCTCTGTTTCGTTTATTATTCTTATTGGATTAACTCCTGTTGTTCCCAGTAGAACAGTAACCCTTATTCTTATAGGGATTAATAGTTTTTGGGTTTTAGGGCTTATTGTCATCGTTTTTTATGAGATGATTCCGATCATTCGTGCTTGGCGTTCAAGGCGTGCAGGATCGCGTCTTCATGTGCGTCTTATTTCATTGTTTGCACTTGTTGCGACAATGCCAGCTGTTGCTGTAGCTCTTGTATCGGGTCCAGCACTAAATTTGGGACTTGATCGATGGTTTGATACAACAACGCGGCAAATTGTGGGCTCTTCTATTGATTTAGCAAATGCTTATGCAGATGAAATGCTTCAAAATTTAAAAAATTTATCCTACGCGATGGCATTTGCACTTGATAACAAAAAACTCTTAGAACGTAATCCAGCTGAATATAGGATGCAATTGACGCGTCATGCTATAGGACGCAATTTGCGTGGTGCATTTTTGTTAAGTTCTAGCGGAGCTATTTTTGTATCGAGTGCTCTTGGTGATGAAGATAAACTGCCAATTCCTCCTTCTCATCTTATTGAACGTGCAACCAGTGCGAGACCTTTTTCTTTTCAACCAGGCGTTCATGATTATTTTGGTATTATTTTAAAATTTACCAACATTCCAAACACATTTTTATATTTGGTGCGTGACGTTGATAAAGGTGTTTTATCTGCTTTGCGTTTGACAGAAGTTAATACAGATCGTTATCGTGATTTAAATGAAAATCGCCTGCTGACACAGATTGCATTTGGTATGCTTTATTTGTGTCTTTTTTTTAGTTTATTCTTATCAGCTATTTGGGCTGCTATTGCTGTTGCTGATCGTTTAGTGCGTCCTATTCGTCTTCTCATTAGTGCTGCCGATGATGTTGCTTCTGGAAATATGGAAATTTTCGTGCCAGTACGAGCAAAAGATGGAGATATTGGGCAATTATCCAAAACTTTTAATTACATGGTCAGTGAATTGAAAAGTCGGCGTAATGAGTTGATTGCAGTGCGTGATCAAATTGATGAAAGACGGCGTTTTTCTGAAGCTGTGTTATCGGGTGTAACAGCGGGAGTAGCAGGTATAGATGATAATGGTGATATCACCATTATCAATCGGTCTATTGAAGCGATGTTTGATATTCGCTCTGAGCACGTTGTTGGACAAAGTCTTTTATCTTTAAGCGCTGAAATTTGGCAGGTTTTTCAGTTTGTGCGTTCATTAGATCGTAAAAACCATCGTGAACAGGTCACTTTAAACGTTGCAGGAAAAGAGCGTGTCTGTAATGTTCAAGTTACGATGGAGGAGGATGATGGACAGGGGCAATCTTGGGTTCTAACAATTGATGATATTACTGACCTTGTTGCAGCGCAACGTACAGCGGCGTGGGCGGATATTGCGCGGCGTATTGCGCACGAAATTAAAAATCCTCTTACACCTATTCAGTTATCCGCTGAACGCATTCGTAAACGTTATAACAAAGCTATTACACAAGATAGAGAGGTTTTTGAGCGGTGTATTGACACGATTATTCGGCAGGTTGGAGATATTGGGCGTATGGTTGATGAGTTTTCCTCTTTTGCACGTATGCCCAAACCCAAAATGCATATTTTAGATATACGAGAATTGTTGCGCGAAGCATGTTTCTTGATAGAGGTGACGCGACATGATATTCATTTTGAGCAAGATTTAGGAACTCTACCACTTATGGGTGCATTTGATAACCGTCTCATTGTACAGGCTTTCTGCAATGTTATCAAAAACGCGAGCGAATCCATAGATTCAGTTATGCGAGAGGAAAATATTCACGGTCATATTCTTGTCCGTTCTTATCGACAGAAAGAATGGGTGGTTGTGGATGTTGTTGATAACGGGAAAGGACTTCCTAAAGAGCAAAGACAAAAGTTATTAGAACCCTATATAACAACGCGGGAAAAAGGAACAGGACTGGGGTTAGCCATTGTGCGCAAAGTTATTGAAGATCACGGTGGTTTCATGGAGCTTCATGATGCACCGGAGAGTTTTTATGAAGGTCGTGGTGCGATGATCCGTTTGATATTTCCTGCGGATGGGGGTAAGCAGGGTAATATTATACAAGCCATAAATCATAAGATAGGGGAATAGTATGGTATCAGATATCTTGATTGTTGATGATGAAGCAGATATTCGTGAGCTTGTTGCTGGTATTTTAGAGGATGAAGGTTATGAAACGCGCGTTGCTTGTAACTCTGATGAAGCATTGGCTCAAATTAGTGAGCGTATTCCAAAGCTCATTTTTTTGGATATTTGGCTACAGGGTAGTCGTCTCGATGGTTTAGCACTGCTTGATGAAATTAAAACACAATATCCGGCTCTTCCGGTCGTTATGATCTCTGGTCATGGTAATATTGAGACGGCTGTTTCCGCTATAAAGCGAGGGGCATATGATTTCATTGAAAAACCTTTTAAAGCTGATAGACTTGTATTGGTTGCAGAGAGAACACTTGAAAATTCAAATTTAAAACGTGAGCTTTTAGAATTACGAAAGCGTTCGAACGAGACATTAGAGTTGCTCGGAAAATCGACAGTTATAAAAAATTTGCGTCAAATCATAGAAAAAGTAGCACCAACCAATAGTCGCATCATGATAACAGGTCCTTCAGGGGCAGGAAAAGAGACTGTTGCACGAACTATTCATGCGCTTTCAACGCGTTCGAATGGGCCATTTGTTACAATAAATGCTGCAACGATTACTCCGGAAAGAATGGAAATAGAGCTGTTTGGCAGCGAAATGGAGGGAAGAGAGCGTAAAATCGGTGCCTTAGAGGAAGCTCATGGTGGTATCTTATATCTTGATGAAATTGCTGACATGCCGCGTGAGACTCAAGGGAAGATTCTTCGGGTTTTAACGGGGCAAACATTTGAGAGAATTGGCGGCACAAAACGTGTTAAGGTGGATGTCCGTATCATTTCTTCGACAGCGCAAAATCTTGAAAACCTCATTTCTGATGGGCGCTTTAGGGAGGATCTTTTTCACCGTCTTTCCGTTGTTCCTATTGTTGTTCCGCCCCTTTCAGCGCGTCGTGAAGATATTCCAGAACTTGTACATCATTTTGTAAAAACAATATCACAGCAGGTTGGGATTAAACCGCGTGCAATCAGTGATGATGTGATTGCTATTTTGCAAACGCACGCTTGGCCGGGTAATGTGCGGCAATTACGTAATAATATTGAGCGTCTTCTTATTCTTGTGCGGGATGGTGATGGTCCTATAACAGCGGACTTTCTTCCCAGTGAAGTAAGTGATTCTTTGCCACGCCTTCAAATGGATTCAGATGAAAGTATAATGGATTTGCCGTTACGTGAAGCTCGAGAATTGTTTGAAAAGAGATATTTAGTGGCGCAGATTGGGCGTTTGGGTGGAAATATATCACGTACTGCTGAATTTATAGGCATGGAGCGTTCAGCTTTGCACCGTAAACTTAAAGCGCTTGGAGTTTCTTAAGCGATGCGTGTTATTATTTGTGGAGCAGGACAGGTTGGTTATGGGATAGCAGAGCGTCTTGCTGCTGAAAATCATGATGTTACTGTTATTGATATCGAAACGAGATTAATTGAAAAGATTCGCGATACATTGGATGTGAGAGGTTTTGTTGGTCACGGTTCACGGCCTGAAGTTCTTTTGGCAGCGGATGCAGACAAAGCTGATATGTTGATTGCTGTTACTTTGTTTGATGAAGTCAATATGGTAGCTTGCCAAGTAGCACATTCATTATTTAATGTGCCCACAAAAATTGCTCGTATTCGCTCACAATCTTATTTAGAGCCACGTTATAAGACGCTTTTTTCCAGAGAGAATATTCCCATTGATGTGGTTATTTCGCCAGAAGTTGAAGTTGGGGAAATGGTTTTGCGCCGTATTGCTTTACCTGGTGCAATAGATGTTCTTTATTTTTGTAATGATGATATTGTTGCGCTAGCCTTGGAATGTATGGAAGATTGTCCAGTTATTAATACACCTTTGCGTCAATTAACAGAGCTTTTTCCAGATCTTCATACGACGGTTACCGCTATTAAACGTGGCGCGGAATTATTGGTTGCACATTCAGAAACGCAATTACGCGTTGGTGATATAACCTATCTTGTTGTTTCTCGTGAACAGATGCGTCGTGCTGTTGGGCTTTTTGGTCATAAAGAACAAGATGCACACCGCATGATTATTGCAGGGGGTGGTCACATTGGCCTTTATGTTGCACAGGCGATTGAAAAGCGTTTCCATAAATTAAAATTGAAGATTATAGAATCGCATAGAGAAAGAGCTCTTACAATTGCTGATCAGCTTGAAAAAACGACAGTCTTATACGGTAACGTGTTAGATCCAGTGATTCTTCAAGATGCGGGAATTGATCAGTCCGATTTAATGATTACATTGACCAATCAAGATCAGGTTAATCTCTTAAGCGCTATTATTGCTAAAAGATTGGGCTGCAAAGCCAATATGGTATTGATTAATAATGTTGCCTATCAAGAATTTAGTCGTGCTGTTGGTGTGGATGCATATCTTAATCCCCATAGCGTTACAATATCGAGAATTTTGCAACAAATGCGCCGTGGGCGTATTCGTTCTGTTCATTCAGTTTTTAATGGCCGAGCAGAAATTATTGAAGCTGAAGTGATGCAAACATCTTCATTAGTTGGTAAGTCATTATCAGAGCTCAATTTATCAGATGGTTTGAGAATTGGTGCAATTTATCGCAATAAGACAATAATACAGCTTTCGGCAGATACGCGTATTTTGTCTGGTGATAGAATAGTGATTTTTGCTCTTGCTGATAGAGTTCGTGATGTTGAACAACTCTTTCGCGTAAGTTTAGAATATTTTTGATGTATTATCTATGGATATTTGTACTTTTTGGTATAGTGGACAATTAAGATTGGTGGATAGGCTTTGTTTGTCTTCAATGGTTAAAACTGGACAGCGCGTTAAGCTTTTTAGTTATGATAAAAAAATAGATAATCTCCCTGCTGGTGTTGAGCTGCATGAAGCCGAATCAATTTTACCACGCTCAGCAATTTATCGCCTTGATCCCGATTTTTCTGATGATAAACTAGGGTGTACAATTGTTCAGTTCTCGGATTTTTTTCGTGTTATGCTGATGAAATATCAACAAGGTGTTTGGTTAGATACAGATGTTTACCTTGTTAAACAATTTCATCCAGATGCCGATAAGGTTTGGTTGGCAAGAGAAAATAATACAAGAGTAGGCGTTTCTGCACTTTATTTTCCGCCCAATAACCCTATTATAAAAATATTTGAAGATTATTGGGCAGGCACAGAAATTATTCCTCATTGGCTTGGGTTTAAGCGTCGTGTTTGGAGACCGTTCTGGTTAAAGAGGAAAAAAATGCCGATTTTACCGGGAAATCTTGGCGTTACAATATTTGGCAATGATGGTATTTCACGATTAGCAAAACGATATGGTTTTTTTCATGAAGCAAGGGAAAAGGAAACTTTTTATTATTGGACTGGGCGAAAAACTGAACGTATTTTTGAACCAGCTTTTGGCGTAAAGCCGCTTACAGATTCACGCTTGATAGGCTTTCATATTCACAGAAAGACAAAGACCACGAAAAGACCTCAGGAAGGAAGTTTTTACCATTGGGCGGTATCTCGCATTCCTGATGTTCATCATTTGTTTAGGTAGAGTTATTATTGCTATTTTAACTATTGAGATTTTAATCTATCTTATACATCTCTTGATTGTAGCTTGCACAAGAGAGTAATGTTAGCATATGGATAAAAACATTGAATGTGTAAAGAGCGGTTGTTATATGAACGGAAAGTAAAAATATGAGTGATCCAATGAAAACAGCATTAAGCCTTGTTCCTATGGTTATTGAACAAACCAATCGTGGTGAGCGGGCCTATGATATTTTTTCCCGTCTTTTAAAGGAGCGGATTATTTTTATTAATGGTCCTGTTGAAGATGGTATGGCAATGCTTGTTTGTGCACAATTGCTTTTCTTAGAAGCGGAAAATCCTAAAAAAGAAATTAGTCTTTATATTAATTCTCCAGGTGGTGTCGTAACATCTGGTATGGCTATTTATGATACTATGCAGTTTATTCGCCCTCCTGTTTCTACGCTTTGCATGGGGCAAGCGGCATCTATGGGGTCTTTATTGTTAACAGCTGGAGCAAAAGGTCATCGTTTTACATTGCCAAACGCACGTATTATGGTGCATCAACCATCTGGAGGTTTTCAAGGTCAAGCTTCAGATATTGAGCGACATGCGCAAGATATTATAAAGATGAAACGGCGTTTAAATGAAATTTATGTCCAACATACGGGTCAAGATTATGAGGTTATAGAGAAAACTCTCGATCGCGATCATTTTATGACAGCAGAAGAAGCCAAAGCGTTTGGCTTAGTTGATGATGTTATACAATATCGTGCAGAAACTGAAAAAGAAGAAAAAGATTAAGAATTTTTATAGAAAAAACAGCTACTTTAAATCAAAGAGTTTTATAAAAAATATCGCAAAATAAGAGAAACACCTAAAAATATTGAGACATGCATGGTTTTCTATATGTCTTTTAGTTTTCATGATGAAAAGCTTCCTTTGAAAAGGCAAAGTGTTCATATATCGTGGTGAAAGGAAAGAAAAATGAGCAAAATTAGCAATAGCGGGAACGAATCAAAAAATACTCTCTATTGCTCGTTCTGCGGCAAGAGTCAGCATGAGGTGCGTAAGCTCATTGCGGGGCCTACTGTATTTATCTGTGATGAATGTGTAGAGCTTTGCATGGATATTATTCGGGAAGAAAATAAGTCTTCTGGGGTTAAGGTGCGTGATGGTGTTCCTACGCCACAGGAAATTATAACAGTTCTTGATGATTATGTTATTGGTCAGCAGCATGCGAAGCGTGTTCTTTCTGTTGCTGTGCATAATCATTATAAACGGTTGGCGCATCAGTCTAAAAGCAATGATATTGAGTTGGCAAAATCAAATATTCTTCTTGTTGGTCCAACGGGCTGCGGTAAAACTTATCTCGCACAAACATTAGCACGTATTATTGATGTACCTTTTACGATGGCGGATGCGACCACTTTGACTGAAGCAGGTTATGTGGGGGAAGATGTTGAAAATATTATTCTTAAGCTTCTTCAAGCAGCAGATTATAATGTTGAACGTGCACAGCGTGGTATTGTTTATATCGATGAGGTTGATAAGATTTCTCGTAAAGCAGATAATCCTTCTATTACAAGAGATGTTTCGGGGGAAGGAGTTCAGCAAGCGTTATTAAAAATTATGGAAGGAACGATTGCTTCTGTTCCTCCTCAAGGTGGACGTAAGCATCCGCAACAAGAGTTTCTTCAGGTTGACACCACAAACATCTTATTCATTTGTGGGGGAGCTTTTGCAGGTTTAGAACGGATTATTTCAGGGCGTGGTGAAAAAACTTCTATTGGTTTTTCTGCGACCGTTAAGGCTCCTGATGAGCGTTGTGTCGGTGAAATTTTTCGTGATTTAGAGCCTGAAGATCTTATAAAATTTGGTTTAATACCAGAATTTATTGGACGCCTTCCTATAGTCGCTACCTTAGAGGATTTAGATGTTAACGCCCTCATGCAAATTTTATCACAACCTAAAAATGCATTAGTAAAGCAATATCAGCGTCTTTTTGAAATGGAGAATGTCGAGTTAGCATTTCATGAAGATGCTTTACGTGTTATTGCAAAGAAAGCAATTGAACGTAAAACTGGTGCTCGTGGTTTACGTTCAATTATGGAGAAGATCCTTCTTGAGACGATGTTTGAGCTACCGGCTCTTGAAGGCGTTCAAAAAGTGGTTATTTCGAGTGATGTCGTTGATGGGAAAGCGCGTCCTCTTTATATTTACTCAGAACGTGCAGAAGATAAAGAAAATGTATCAGCATGACATTGTGCGATGCACAATATAAAAGGTGGTAATGAATGGTATTTGATGGGTGTTTCTAATAATATCATTATAATGCTTGATTTATGTATGAGTAATTACCACTTCATGTACAGTGAAGAGCTGAGGTTTTCTAAAAGTGGGCTGGTTGTTGTAGATAGCTCATAGGCTCCAGAAAGGAGAGTTATGCAATATATTGATGAAAAGACAGATGAAGTAAGAGATGGGGTTTATGCTGTTTTACCTCTTCGTGATATTGTTGTTTTCCCCCATATGATTGTTCCACTTTTTGTGGGCCGCGAAAAATCAATTCGTGCTCTTGAAGAAACGATGGCGGTTGATAAGCAAATACTATTGGTGACACAAAAAAATGCTTCTGATGACGATCCAAAATCAGAGGATATTTATCATATTGGTACATTTGCTAATATTCTTCAACTTTTAAAGCTTCCTGATGGTACTGTAAAGGTTTTGGTTGAAGGAACTGCACGTGCAAAAATTAGTCAATTTGCTTTAAGTGAAGGTTATCATCAGGCTTTTGCAACTGTTACAGAAGAACCTAGAGAGAGTGATGTTGAGATTGAAGCTCTTTCAAGGTCAGTGATTGCTTATTTTGAAAACTATGTAAAGCTTAATAAAAAAATCTCTCCTGAAGTTGTGAATGCGATTGGCCAGCTTGATAATCCTTCTAAGCTTGCCGATACAATTGCTTCTCATTTGATGATTAAACTTGCAGAAAAGCAGGAAATATTAGAGCTCTTACCTGTGCGGGCCCGTCTTGAACGTGTTTTGTCCTTCATGGAAGGAGAAATTTCTGTTTTGCAGGTTGAAAAACGTATTCGTTCGCATGTTAAACGGCAAATGGAAAAAAACCAACGAGAATATTATCTCAATGAGCAGATGAAGGCTATTCAAAAAGAGTTAGGAGCAGGTGATGATAGCCGAGATGAACTCTCTGAATTAGAAGAACGTATCAAGAATACAAAACTATCCAAGGAAGCGCAGGAAAAAGCTGGAGCAGAATTGAGAAAATTACGGAATATGTCTCCTATGTCTGCAGAAGCGACAGTTGTACGTAACTATCTTGATTGGTTATTAGCAATGCCTTGGGGTAAAAAATCTAAGATTAAAAACAATTTAGATTTTGCTGAAAAGGTCATGAATAATGAACATTTTGGTCTTGAAAAAGTTAAGGAGCGAATTATTGAATATTTGGCCGTACAAAGTCGCGCGTCAAAGATAAAAGGTCCCATTATTTGTTTGTTAGGTCCTCCAGGTGTAGGGAAAACATCATTAGCGCGCTCTATTGCAAAGGCAACGGGACGTGAGTATGTTCGTATCTCATTGGGAGGTGTCCGGGATGAAGCAGAAATTCGTGGACATCGCCGAACATATATTGGCTCGATGCCTGGAAAAATTATCCAGTCTATGAAAAAAGCAAAAAAATCTAATCCGCTTTTCTTGCTTGATGAAATTGATAAAATGGGACAAGATTTTCGTGGCGATCCTTCATCTGCTTTATTAGAAGTTCTTGATCCTGAACAAAATGGTACGTTCATTGATCACTATTTGGAAGTTGAATATGATCTTTCTGATGTCATGTTTATCACAACTGCCAATACGCTTAATATTCCAGGTCCGTTAATGGATCGTATGGAAATTATTCGTATTGCTGGTTATACTGAATGTGAGAAAATGGAAATTGTTAAACAGCATCTTTTTCCAAAGGCACTAAAAGATCACTGTTTGTCTAAAAAAGAACTCAGTATTTCTGATGGAGCACTAAGGTCAATTATTCAGTTTTACACACGTGAGGCAGGCGTTCGTAACCTTGAGCGTGAACTCATGAAAATTTCCCGCAAATCCGTTACAAAAATTCTCAAAACGCATCAAAAATCTGTAAAAGTTACAGAAAGTAATATTCATGATTTCTTGGGTGTTAAACGTTATCATTACAATCAGATTGAAGGCGAAAATCAAATTGGTGTTGTGACAGGCCTTGCGTGGACAGAAGTCGGCGGAGAGTTATTGACCATTGAAGGAGTTATGATGCCCGGCAAAGGTAAGATGACTGTAACTGGAAATTTACGTGATATTATGAAAGAGTCCATTTCAGCGGCCGCATCTTATGTGCGTTCTCGTGCTGTTGATTTTGGTATTGAGCCTCCACTTTTTGAAAAACGCGATATCCATGTTCATGTTCCAGAGGGGGCGACACCAAAAGATGGTCCCTCTGCTGGGATTGCAATGGTGACAGCAATTGTGTCGGTCCTTACAGGAGTAGCTGTGCATAAAGATATTGCAATGACTGGTGAAATTACTTTACGTGGACGCGTTTTACCCATTGGTGGATTAAAAGAAAAACTCTTAGCAGCTCTTCGAGGAGGGATAAAAAAAGTACTTATTCCTGAAGAAAATGCAAAAGATTTGGTTGATATTCCTGATGATGTCAAAAATAATATGGAAATTATTCCGGTAAATCATGTGAGTGAAGTTTTGAAACACGCTTTGGTTCGTTTTCCAGATACTATTGAATGGAAAGAACCCTCTACAGTGGCTGTCCCAATCCGGTCAGAGAGCAGTGATAGTGAAGGAATACAGATTGCGCACTGATTCACTTATCTCATTTATAACGGCATTTTTTAGGTGGCAGAAGGCGTTGTTGAGGTTATTATTTTGTTTTTTGTTGGAAAAAGTGAAAAATTCCGTGAATAACTGTGATTATTGCTAAAAAAACAATGTTTTGGATAAAAATAAGACTTCTGTTTGCTGTACTTTTCAATAAACTGACCAATAACATGATTAAGTCATGTTCAGGTAATATAGGGAAAGGAAATATTTTATGAATAAAAGTGAATTGGTTAGCTCCGTTGCTGAAAAGGCAGGTGTTTCGAAAGCGCAAGCTGGTGCTGTTGTTGATGCTTTTATGGCTTCTGTAACAGAAGCTTTAGCTTCAGGGGGAGATGTTCGTCTTCCAGGTTTTGGCACTTTTGAAGTTTCTCATCGTGCTGCAACAAAGGGGCGTAATCCTTCAACTGGTGCTGAAATCGATATTCCAGCACGTTCTGTACCCAAATTTTCTGCAGGAAAAAGCCTTAAAGAAGCAGTTAATAAAAAATAATTTAGAGCTACATTAAAAAAACCCGATTTATTTATAAGCGGGTTTTTTTAACACATGTGTTATGCGCATTTTTCATATAAAACTTTGAGATCTTTGCGATATTTTTTATTTTCATGTATTGCTGGTATTTTTGAAAATGATTTTAAGTTTTGTATAAAATACTGTCAGCTTAAAATATATTTTTTTTAGTATTTTCAAAAAATATTGCACCGTATTAATTGAGCACGGGTATGGCTTATAAAATGTAATATTAACTTTTATTACGCTGAAGTGTTACGGTATTTATTTCAAAACAAGATCCGTAAATAATATGAGGCGGAAAACTCTGTAAAGTCCATAAAAGTTATTATATATCACCATTGACGCTTAATAAAAGTGCATGTTGGTGCCACCGTGCTATCTATTTTCTCAGTTCCTATAATGTTGCGACTAGCCCCAGATATCTGAGACGAGTGCATAAGGGATAGTTTTATTCTTTTACTCTTATACGCCAACCTTTCTTGTGACACACCAAGAGGATAATTTTATTGATTTATTAGAGAGCCTGAAATGAAAGAATCTTTTGATATTCAGATTTGGTTTTCAATATTGTAATTTTTCTTGGCATTTGAGAGGGGAGAGATAGCTCCAGCTCTATCCTACAAATATTTTTTCCATATCTTTATTTCACTTGTGATATGCAAGCGAGTATTTTTCCTTCATCATACAAGAGTTAAAATGAGAGAACATCACAAATTTTGAGGGAGGAAGTTACAAAACAGAAAAATTACTCTTATAAAATAATATACATTACGTAATATAAAAACTATTAATAAAGATAGTACAGTATTACGTGTGTATTTTTCATCTATTTTTTTGATTATTCATAATATATTTATATGATTATTTTTTTTAGTCATTAAATCATATTAAATTGTTGATAGCGGTAAAGGTTTTTTATAGCCAAAAGTTATTTTACAGCACCTACATAATTGAATAAATGATGAAATGTAGGTAGTATTTATTGATTGTAGGAGACAGTCTTTAAAAGGCTTTAGAATGATTTTTTCACGAGAGTCATAAAGATCTATTCAGTAGGTGAGAGGCGAATCGTATGTTTTTTATAAACAGGAGCTCTTTGATTCTTTATCTGCTAACCACTGAGTACAATCATTGAGAGCTCTCGCTGTTATGGCTTGTTTTTTTACTATTTTTTTTTCTTTACTTGGTAAGCGTTTCCCTGAATGTTTAATAGAAGCAATAGGGGGAAAAAGTCCGAAATTGATATTCATTGGCTGAAAAGACTGTGTTTCTGCTTTTTCATCTATGATGTGTCCCCCCGTAATATGATTCAAAAGGGCTCCGAATGCTGTAGTTTGTGGGGGGAGGCAAGGGGAAATATGATGATATTCGGCAGCAGCAAAACGTCCAGCAAGAAGCCCTATTGCCGCTGATTCTACATAACCTTCACATCCGGTAATTTGCCCTGCAAAGCGTAGTTGTCTTTTTTGTTTTAAACGAAGGGTTTGATCAAGAATAATTGGCGAGTTGAGGTAGGTATTGCGGTGAAGACCACCAAGACGCGCAAACTCTGCTTTTTCAAGACCGGGAATCATTCTAAAAATACGAATTTGTTCACCATATTTCAGTTTTGTTTGAAAGCCGACCATATTATAAAGCGTTCCAAGTTTATTATCTTGGCGTAATTGAACGACAGCATAGGGTTTAACTGTAGGGTTATGGGCATTAGTTAAGCCCATAGGTTTCATAGGACCATGTCTTAACGTTTCAAGTCCGCGCTCAGCCATAATTTCAATGGGGAGGCATCCATCAAAATAGGGCGTTTTTTCAAAGTCACGAAACTCTGTTTTTTCAGCATTTTTTAACGCTTCAACGAATGTTTCATATTGTTCTTTGTTGAGAGGACAATTAAGATAATCTTTTCCTGTTCCCTCAGGACCAATTTTATCATAGCGAGATTGATACCAACAAATGTTGATATCAATACTGTCGGTATGGATAATAGGTGCAATCGCATCAAAAAAAGAAAGAGCTTTTATACCGGTTATTGCTTGTAATTTTTGAGCAAGTGCAGGCGATGTAAGGGGGCCCGTTGCAATGACAACATGTTTCCAAGCTTTAGGAATTTCTTGAACTTCTTCACGTTTGATTGTTATAAGGGGGTGGTTTTCGAGTGCTGTCGTAACGGTTTTTGAAAATCCATCACGGTCAACAGCAAGAGCACTCCCTGCGGGAACTTTGTTGGCATCAGCAGCTTTCATAATTAACGATTTTGCTAATCGCATTTCAGCATGTAAAAGCCCTACGGCATTTGTTAATGAATCATCGCAACGAAACGAATTTGAACAAACCAGTTCTGCCAATTTATCTGTTTTATGGGCATCTGATTTTTTTTCAGGCCGCATTTCATGCAAAACAACAGGAATTCCTGATTGAGCGATTTGCCAGCTCGCTTCACACCCCGCAAGACCGCCACCGATGATATGAATTGGGATATCAAATGTCTTTAACATAATTGACTTTTAGCGTAAGCAGTTATGTATGAAAAGCATAGATTTTGTTTTTTTTAATATATTTGTTTGCTTTTTTTCTGTAATTAATGGTATAGAAACGCCGCTTGTATAAGGTTATTAGCTTGTAAGTTTGAGCGGATGTGGCGAAATTGGTAGACGCACCAGATTTAGGTTCTGGCGGGAGACCGTGGGGGTTCGAGTCCCTCCATCCGCACCAAAGCAATCCCTTAGGTGCTACGGATTTCTACGTGTCTGAAATTCCGCTTCATGGTAAATGTAACACTCGAAGTGTTAGAATGTAATGATTATTAGAGTGGGTTGATCCCTCTCCTTAGAAAAATGAAGGTGTTTAATGCAGGTTACCGAGACGCTTAATGAAGGACTGAAGCGCGAAATTAAGATCGTGGTTCCAGCGAAAGATTTAGAAGAAAAGTTGAATGAACGATTGGATGATACCAAGGGAAAAATCAAGCTTAATGGTTTTCGTCCCGGTAAAGTGCCTAGTGGGCATTTGCGAAAAATGTATGGTAAATCCTTTATGGCGGAGATTCTCAATGAGATACTCAGTGATGCACCCCGTTCTATTTTAGCAGACCGCAATGAACGTGCAGCGATGCAGCCAAAAATTGATATAGATGAAGATGAAAAAATTCTAGATGGCAAAGCTGATTTTACTTTTAGTTTAAAGTATGAAGTTTTACCAAAAATTGACATTAAAGATTTTGAACACATTACGGTTATCCGTGAAATTGCAACTGTTCCTGAACAGGATATTGATGATCAAGTCAAACGCGTCCTTTCTTCTACGCGTAATTATTCCCTAAAAGAGGGGAATTCTGAAGAAGGTGATCGTATTACCATAGATTATCAAGGTAAGCTTGAAGGCGTTCCATTTGAAGGTGGGGCAGATAGTGATGCACAACTGATTCTTGGGTCAAAACAATTTATTCCTGGTTTTGAAGAGCAATTGGTTGGTGTGAAAGCTGGGGATGCAAAAACGATTTTTGTTAAATTTCCAGATAATTACAGTGCGGCACATTTGGCGGGACGGGAAGCAGAGTTTGACATTACTATCAAAGCTGTCTTTAAACCAGATGAATTAAAAATTGATGATGAAGCAGCGCAAAAAGTTGGTTTAGAGTCTCTAGATCGCTTA
Source organism: Bartonella sp. CL434QHHD (assembly GCF_042195145.1). NCBI lineage: Bacteria > Pseudomonadati > Pseudomonadota > Alphaproteobacteria > Hyphomicrobiales > Bartonellaceae > Bartonella > Bartonella sp. CL434QHHD. The sequence goes on from NZ_JBHINT010000006.1 coordinate 51,218, forward strand.
CGTGAGGTCGTTCGTGGGCAGATTGAAAGCCAATATGGTTCAGTGACACGTCAAAAAGTTAAGCGTCAAATTCTTGATGCTTTAGATGCTGATTATAATTTTGAGATTCCTGAAGAACTTTTAGAGGTTGAGTTTAACAATATATGGGCTCAGGTTAATGATGATTTGAAAAAGGCTGGGCGCAGTTTTGAAGATGAAGGTATTACAGAAGAAAAGGCGCGGGAGGAATATCGTGTCCTTGCGCAGCGTCGTGTTCGTCTTGGTTTGGTGCTTTCTGAAATTGGAATGAAGGTTGGTGTTAAAGTTAGTGAGGATGAGCTAAAAGCAGCCGTTTTTGATCAGGTTCGCCAGTATCCTGGACAAGAGAAAGAGATTATGGATTTTTTCCGTAGGACTCCGGAAGCTGTTGAAAATCTACGTGCTCCGATTTTTGAAGAAAAGGTCATTGATCATTTATTAGCACAGATAAAAGTCACAGATAAAGAAGTGACGGTTGAAGAGTTGATGAAAGAATATGACGAATCAGATGTCCCTGAAGAAAAGCCGGCAAAGAAAAAGTCTGCAGTGAAAGAAACGTCTACAGAGAAAAAAACAGCTAAGAAAAAGGCTCCTAAAAAAGCTTAATATTTATGCAAACAGAACAAGCCCGATAGAAACGGGCTTGTGTTGTAAGATTTATGTTCTGGGGTTACATTGAGAGAATGGTTTTAGATAAGCCATGAGTATATTTTAAATATTGGTAGTGGATTGGCAATGAGCATCATTGATACGCGTACTCCTGATTCTAAGCGTTTTATTTCTGGAGTTACAGGTGATTGGGAAGTCATCATTGGCATGGAAGTTCATGCGCAAATCATATCAAATTCAAAACTTTTTTCAGGAGCATCAACAAAATTTGGTGCAGAGCCGAACAATCATGTATCACTTATTGATGCAGCCATGCCAGGTATGTTGCCTGTTCTTAATCAAGAATGTGTTCGTCAAGCGGTTCGAACGGGGTTAGGATTAAAGGCGCATATTAATTTAAAGTCTGTTTTTGATCGCAAAAATTATTTTTATCCAGATTTACCGCAGGGGTATCAGATTTCTCAATTTCGCTATCCCATTGTGGGAGAGGGAAAGATTATCATATCTGTTGGCCCAGATTCGAATGGCCAATTTGAGGATATTGAAGTGGGAATTGAGAGGTTGCATCTTGAACAGGATGCTGGAAAATCGATGCACGATCAACATCCAACGATGTCTTTTGTAGATCTTAATCGTTCTGGTGTTGCTCTTATGGAAATTGTTTCCAAACCTGATATGCGCTCATCAGATGAAGCCAAAGCCTATATGACAAAATTGCGTACGATTGTTCGTTATTTGGGCACTTGCGATGGCAATATGGATGAAGGTTCTATGCGTGCAGATGTCAATGTATCTGTTCGTCGTCCTGGTGAAGATTTTGGAACGCGCTGTGAAATTAAAAATGTTAATTCTATTCGCTTTATTGGTCAAGCAATTGAGTATGAAGCGCGTCGTCAGATCGCAATTTTAGAAGATGGAGGCGTCATAGATCAAGAGACTCGGCTTTTTGATGCCGCTAAAGGTGAAACGCGTTCTATGCGCTCAAAGGAAGAAGCGCATGACTATCGTTATTTTCCTGACCCTGATCTTTTACCATTAGAATTTGATCAAGCATTTGTGGATGCTTTGGCAGCAGACTTACCAGAATTGCCTGACGCTATAAAAGCACGTTTTATTAAGGAAATGGGATTGACAGTGTATGATGCTTCCATTCTTGTGACAGAAAAGGCTATTGCTGATTATTTTGAAGAGGTAGCGCGTGGGCGTGATGGAAAAATAGTTGCCAATTGGGTGATTAACGACCTTTTAGGGGCTTTAAATAAAGATAATCGTGAGATTGAAGAGTCCCCAGTATCGCCAAATCAATTGGGAAGTATTATTGATCTCATAAAAGAAGGAGTTATTTCTGGAAAAATTGCCAAAGATCTTTTTGAGATTATTTGGAATGAGGGGGGTGATGCACGCCAAATTGTAGAAGAGCGAAATATGAAGCAAGTAACGGATACAAAGGCTATTGAAAGAGCTGTTGATGAGATCGTTGCTAATAATTCTGATAAAGTTGTGCAAGCAAAGCACAAACCTGCTTTAGCTGGTTGGTTTGTTGGACAGGTAATGAAAGCAACAGGTGGTAAGGCAAATCCCCAAGCTGTTAATGAATTGGTTAAGATGAAACTTGGCATAGATTAAATTTTTATGGGGTGGAGAAGAAGCCATACATATGATATCTTCTTGAAATTAAAGGATAGCACGTTAACCTATCAATTGGAATTGTAGTTGAATTTACGAGTAACTTTTTCGATAATTTCAATCGTTAATAATTTTATTCCAACGATTAATTTCATGAGCGCACTAAATGAATGGAATAGCAGATGGCTCGTTTTTTTAAGCAAATCTTCACATGGTGGAATGGCAATACCATTGGTACGCGTTTTTTTACATGGCGCAAAGGTAAGCGGATAGGGGAAGATCAATTTGGAAATATATATTATGAAGGAGGACTTCATAAGGATGGTTATCCGCACCGTTGGGTTATCTATAAAGACTATTCTGAGGCCTCTACTATTCCACCAGGTTGGCACGGCTGGATTCATCATCGCTGTGAGTGTCCACCAACACAGGAGGATTATCATCCTTATGAATGGGAAAAGCCTCATGTTGCAAATATGACAGGAACAAGTGAGGACTATCGACCAAAGGGGGCTATCACTTCCAATGGAGAGCGTTCTTGTGTGCATGAAGATTATGATGCGTGGTCACCTAAAAAATAACATGTTTTAATGTGCGTGTGTATTTTTGTCTTATTTGACTCTATGTTATGAAAAGAATTATTTTTTTAAGGTGCGATTGATTTTGATATGATGAGATTTTTTTTATTGTTAGGGGTGAGGCATTTTTTTTATATTTTTTTAATGGGAATTTTAGTGTTTTTATCCTTAAATAGTGGAGTGCGGGCTGAGCGTATTAGCAATGGAATTGCTGTTTTTGCGGGTCTTGACAAAATCACGGGGCGGACTACACGTTTTGAAGTTACTCTTGGTAAAATTTATCAGTACGGTGCATTACAGGTAACTCCACGTGCGTGTTATACGAGCTCTAAAGATGAACCCACGCGTACAACAGGTTTTGTTGAAGTCAATGAAGTGACATTAGATAAAAAAATACGGCGTATTTTTACAGGATGGATGTTTGCAGATAGTCCTGGTTTGAACGCTGTTGAGCATCCTATTTATGATGTATGGTTAAAGGATTGCAAGCAGAATTCTCAAGATCTTCCTCTTCAATGATTAGTGTATTATCTATTTATAATACATTGATTTATAATGGTTATTTATCATTTTACAACTTAATAGGAGGTTCAAATTCCTATGATTACCTCATTTAAAATTTTTTATATTGAATTGATCCAAACTATTCTCTTGCGCGTTAAAAGTGACGGATGTGTAAATAAGACTGTCTAAGAAAGGAATAAAAAACTCCGTCATGAACTGTTTAAATTCAAAGATGCATCATTAGAATAAACATATTTTTTCAGTGTTTCATAAGAGACAGTTCTTGAATTATATCTGTAAAAGGTTGAAATGAAAGGCTTGTTTATATTTGTTAAAGAGATGAACTGACGCTTTTGCATTTATGAGGGAAACAGACTATCAAGTAAGTAATTCATCATGAAACACCAATCGGTATATCTAGAGAACGCTGTATTGGTATTTTTTCTCATAGAGATGTCGCTTTTCGTTCAAAGCGTAGAAGCAATGCAGGCTATATTAATGGAAAAATTGAGATTTAAGATTATTTAAAGTTTATCAATCGAAGTATAGCTTGGTTAAAAAATGCAGTGATCAATATATTTCTAGTAAGAAAACAATGTTTATATATTTTTATTATATACCACACTCATAAGTGAGTTTGTCTATTCGTAAGTTCTTGTATATTGCATGATAACTTCACATTTAAGTAAGCAGGATACCATTAAGTTTGTAAATCATATTCTTGGTATCCATGCTTTTTAAAATCTTTTGTATAAAATACACGTGTTTTCATGTAGAGCTATTGAAAATTTTAAAAGGGGCTTCGAAGAGGCGTTAAAAAGATTTTGCATCACTGGGAGTGGTATATTTATTTTGTATAAAGAATAACCCATTTTCTGAAAAATACGAGATTTTATACAATGAAAGTTTCTAGTCACCACCATAATGATATTTCCCGATTGCCGAAACAACCTAAAGAACCTTTATTGAATGTTCCATTTATTATAGTTGTTTTGATAGCATTTTGTTTTTGTCTTTATTGCATTTCCCAGTATTTTTTTTCTCATCAGTTTTATGTTGAAAGCCTTGAGTTTTTTTCATTTATACCAGCATTGTTTAAGAGGGATCCTGTAGCATTTTGTTATACCATGGTGAGTTATTCATTTATGCATAGTAGTTTTAAACATGTTGCTCTTAATATGGTTTGGCTTTTGGTTTTTGGCTCTCCTTTAGCAAGGCATTTTGGTGTTTTACGTTTTTTAATTTTTTGGGTGTTAACGGCAGTTATTTCTGTTTTGACTTATTTTACATTTCATCAAGAAAGTACCATATCACTTATTGGGGCGTCAGGTGCCGTATCTGGAATGATGGGTGCTATTGCACGTTACGGTTTTCCTAGTGGTAATCTAGCTGTCAATGCGCAGAACGAAAAACTTTTAGGACCTTTATTATCTGTCAAAAAAGCTCTGTGTTCTAAGGGGGTTCTTGTTTATATGAGTGTATGGCTGACGACTGATTTGATCATAGGTATTTCTTCTATTTTGTTTGAAGAAAATGGAATCTCAATAGCATGGGAAGCTCATATTGGCGGTTTTTTTGCGGGTTTTTTGTTGGTTGGTTTTTTTGATGTATCACAAAAAATTAAAAACTAGAATCTAAGATATTGATGTGCCACATAAAGAGCTATTGTTGCTGCATTTGAAACATTTAATGATTTAATATTTCCAGGCATGTCAAGGCGTGTTAAAGCGCAAACGGTTTCGCGTGTTTTTTTACGTAAACCTTTACCTTCTGCTCCTAAAACAAGAGCAATTTTATTCCCTGTTAATGCTGTTTCTAGAGGTTGGTCACCTTCTGAATCGAGACCAAAGCTTGTAAAACCTGTTTGATGAAGTTCTTGAAGAGCTTCAGCGAGGTTTCGTACGGTAATATAATGAATCATTTCCAGAGCTCCAGATGCCGCTTTCGCAAGAACACCGCTTTCGTGGGGAGAGTGACGGCAAGTTGTAATAAGTGCTTTAGCTTTCAATGCAACTGCAGAGCGCATAATAGCGCCAACATTATGTGGATCGGTAATTTGATCCATGACAATGACCAGATCAGTATTGGTTAGTTCCGACAGTTTGCATGGTTTGAGGGGGAGAGTTTCCAGAACAATACCTTGATGAACAGCCTCACTTCCAACAAGCGAATCAAGATATTTGGGGGTGCATAATGTAACAGAGCAAGGATAATCTGATTCGGATATATTTAATCGTTTTAAGGCATTTTGTGTAACGTAAAGACATTTTAAAATTCTTTTTGGGTTTTCTAAAGCAGCCTGAACAGAATGAATACCATAAAGATAGATGATCCCTTGCTGTAAAGAAGCAGCTTTCTTCTTTGGGTGTGTAAAAGATCGAGAAGGAGAGCCTTTTGTATCGCGATATCGGCGACGCAAACGAGCATAATGAGAATTTTGTGATGTTTTTTCTTTCATAGCTTCTTTATAGCGTGTTAATAAGAAAAATAGAGAGAAAAAAATCTATGATTTAAAATTATGAGCAGGAAATTTGTACAGAACTGTATTTATTCTGTTGACAGATACAATAGTAATCGTCATAACCACTTCGCAATCAGATTGAATTGAATGGGTATTCAAGATGGTTGTCGTGATGTCTCATTGCGTGACTTTATCGGTGTAATGGAGGGGTGCCCGAGTGGTTAAAGGGGGCGGACTGTAAATCCGTTGCGTATGCTACGTTGGTTCGAATCCAACCCCCTCCACCATTCATCGAAGGAGAGTTAGTAAGTGGGTCATGCGGGTATAGCTCAATGGTAGAGCAGCAGCCTTCCAAGCTGAATATGCGGGTTCGATTCCCGCTACCCGCTCCAAATGGTTGTTGATGATTGGGCAAATAGGTATGATGGAGGATATTCCATTTATAGATGGGGTGGGGTTTTGCCTCTAAGAGTTGTGGTTATTGGGCTGTTTACAGTCTGGTCAGACTCATTTTTGCAGGACTGACCCTAGGTGCTAACAAAAATAGGGAATAAAACAAGAGATTAATAGCAATGGCGAAGAGCAAGTTTGAACGAACAAAACCGCATGTTAATATTGGTACGATTGGTCACGTTGATCATGGGAAGACCTC
>NZ_JBHINT010000024.1:0-15996 GCF_042195145.1 Bartonella sp. CL434QHHD
AGGGTTTGGCAGTTTCCGTTGAGGGGAAGGATGCACTCTTTTTGAGGGCTAGAGTGCATCCTCTTATGGATTGGATACTGCTTCATGAGGGTTTGGCAGTTTCCGTTGAGGGGAAGGATGCACTCTTTTTGAGGGCTAGAGTGCATCCTCTTATGGATTGGATACTGCCTTATGAGGGTTCGGCAGTTTCCGTTGAGGGGAAGGATGCACTCTTTTGAAGGCGGAGTGCATCCTCTTATGGATTGGATACTGCCTTATGAGGGTTCGGCAGTTTCCGTTGAGGGGAAGGATGCACTCTTTTGAAGGCGGAGTGCATCCTCTTATGGATTGGATACTGCCTTATGAGGGTTCGGCAGTTTCCGTTGAGGGGAAGGATGCACTCTTTTGAAGGCGGAGTGCATCCTCTTATGGATTGGATACTGCCTTATGAGGGTTCGGCAGTTTCCGTTGAGGGGAAGGATGCACTCTTTTGAAGGCGGAGTGCATCCTCTTATGGATTGGATACTGCCTTATGAGGGTTCGGCAGTTTCCGTTGAGGGGAAGGATGCACTCTTTTGAAGGCGGAGTGCATCCTCTTATGGATTGGATACTGCCTTATGAGGGTTCGGCAGTTTCCGTTGAGGGGAAGGATGCACTCTTTTGAAGGCGGAGTGCATCCTCTTATGGATTGGATACTGCCTTATGAGGGTTCGGCAGTTTCCGTTGAGGGGAAGGATGCACTCTTTTGAAGGCGGAGTGCATCCTCTTATGGATTGGATACTGCCTTATGAGGGTTCGGCAGTTTCCGTTGAGGGGAAGGATGCACTCTTTTGAAGGCGGAGTGCATCCTCTTATGGATTGGATACTGCCTTATGAGGGTTCGGCAGTTTCCGTTGAGGGGAAGGATGCACTCTTTTGAAGGCGGAGTGCATCCTCTTATGGATTGGATACTGCCTTATGAGGGTTCGGCAGTTTCCGTTGAGGGGAAGGATGCACTCTTTTGAAGGCGGAGTGCATCCTCTCATGGATTGGATACTGCTTCATGAGGGTTTGGCAGTTTCCGTTGAGGGGAAGGATGCACTCTTTTTAAGGCGCGGAGTGCATCCTCTTATGGATTGGATACTGCCTTATGAGGGTTCGGCAGTTTCCGTTGAGGGGAAGGATGCACTCTTTTTGAGGGCTAGAGTGCATCCTCTTATGGATTGGATACTGCCTTATGAGGGTTCGGCAGTTTCCGTTGAGGGGAAGGATGCACTCTTTTGAGGGCTGGAGTGCATCCTTTCCATGGATTGAACGCACTCTTTGGAGGCTAAAGTGCATCCATAGGGAAAGGCATATTCCATAAGAAACAGAGATAACCAAAAGATTTGTTTTTATATTTTTATTGATAGGTTGCTGTATTTGCGAGGGCTATTCATTCTTTATTCTCAATATTTAAGATGATTATGTGATAAGGGTTGTTCGTCAATACAATCGTAAAAGACGCTGAGCATTTTTATAAAAATTAAGATATTTTTGTGCCTTTTTCTTGTTTTTTTTGTGTTTACACAAGATATGCACGGCTTTTCAACAGTTTGTTTTTTTAGCTTTGCTAATGGCGTTGGCTAAACACTTCAATTGTTTTAACTGCTTCAATACCGCCTTAAAAAAACAGTGCTTTATAATATGACAAAATAAGCTGTATAACTTTTGATTCTTACGCGATGCTAGAAAAAGGGGAATGTTAGGAGAGATGTTGTCTATATTCTTAGCTTATCTCTTAAGGTAGGAAGATTAACATACTTTCTGGATCTATTTTTATTTGGCCGGATCTATTTTTATTTGGTTTGACGGTTAAAGAGCAATAGCTGAATGGAATCACGCTTGCTTCATGTTTTTATCCTCACGCTTTAGATTTTTTCTCATAGAGATTTTGTTTTTAATGAGGTTTTACGCGAATCACGTAAAACAGAATGTTCTAAATAGAATATATTTGTGTTGCACATTTACGTACTTGTTTAAAAAACATTATGTTGTCTTATCATCACAATGATGTTGATGAATGGGGATGTTGATGAATGGGGATGTTGATGAATGGGGATGTTGATGAATGGGGATGTTGATGAATGGGATAATGGAGAAATCTCTTGCGAAGTGGATAAGCCCTTCTTTAAAATCTCATAAGGGGAAAGCCTGCACTATCATACTATTCGCGCCTCATGTGATGACAGCCTTTGGCTCTTGAGCGTGTTCATAAGAGGCATTTTGATTCTTTATCTTGCTAGTGTTTTATTTCATATGTCTCTCATGTTTGTAATGTGGAAAAGACAAGGTGTTGATTGATGCAACATGAAATAAATTTAAAATGAGAGAATCCCTATGATATCCGGGTCTCTTAAATTTTATATGGATAACTGGAAATTATTATTATAAATCAAATTATTACCGTGATACATCAACCTGTTGGTGGACTATGCGATAAAGAAAGTTATCCAGTAGTTAAGTCATTCTGTTATGTCGTAAAACACTGTCATTTGAAGTTTGGTGATATGAAGCAGGCTTCTTTGGATATGTTTTAAGTGTTTTTTTAAGGGCGTGGTGAATCTTTAAGACAGAGCAAGCTTCTGTTGCGCCTTGAGTTTAGCTGAAAATCCCTGAATGGAAGCCAAGAGTGAATGGAAGCCAAGAGGAAATGGAAGCCAAGAGGAAATGGAAGCCAAGAGAGAAGTGTATCCAAGCTGTTTGTAAATCAGATTGAGTTAAGAATCTTTGTTCTTTGAGAATGAAACGCAAGTCAATTTGACAAAAGAATGATCTATTTTGCGGGTAGACCTTATGGAGGAATATAACAAAGCTCATAAGGAAGTGATTTAAGACAATACAGTCATAAAAAAGTACAGTTATAAAAAAAAGTCCTCCGTCGCAATTAGAGGACCAAAGAGCAGGAGAATTTTAACATTGACTCGCAGGACGTGTCAAAAAAGAATAAATTCAAAAGGCCGTACTAAATACAAAAAATCATACTTAAAGAACCTACCACATTATAATTAGCAGAGAATTGAAAAAATAGCAATATAAAAAATACTTTTTACAAAAAATTTTGTCATTTTGCATTAAAACTTAACACTTTTTTCAATTGAATATTTGTTTTAAGACTCGATATTAATTAAACTATATTTAAAAATATTATGATGCATACAAGCATCTTGATAATATTCTTCAATCAAAAACGAATTAAGAGCCCCTCATGATTATAGGACTGATATGGGGAAGGCTTTTTGTTTTTAAGAGTGTGGGGTGTATCTTCAGTATGTGTGGGGGGTGAAGTATTGTCCTTTTGGGTGTGGGGGGCAAGGTAATGAAAATGGGGGCGAGAGCTGCTCAATGCTTGACCCCGTGTGGGGGAGGTTTCTTTAGAGGGGGCGGGGGCAACATGGGAGGCCGCTTAAAATGGCGAGGAGGGGGATTATTCAAAATGTTTATGGTTTGCATATCCCCAATGAAATGCGAGCAAGTCTAAACAATCTCGTAAATGATCGGCAAGGGAGTTTTGTTTGCGTTTTGAAGAACTTAATTCTTTTATCGCTTGTCCATGGCCGATAACGCGTTCAAGCAGTGAATAGCCAAGAATACCCAGTTGAACTTTGATTGTTCTTAAATGATTGGAGGCTTCTATTTGACGTTCAATGGGGTGTATGTACCCTTGGCTACAGGAAACCTTTTCACGGGTGTAGTCAAGGCTCATGTGGAGATCGGCTTGGCTTTGACGCCAGTAAAAATAAAAACGTTCTGCCGCTTTATATTGGGCTTTGCTGAGATGTCCTTTCGCATATAAAAGTGCAATGGGATGGCTTTGTGCATTGGCAATGGCATTGATGGTGCGCGGGTTGCTGGAACTTTCTCGATGATTGGGTTTAAAATAAGGATTACGCGTTTCAACAGGGATTTCTTGCGTCTTTAAATGACCAATGTGCTTTTCTTGATTTTGATGATCAAGCGGGCAGGTTTGCATATTTTTTTTCTGCTTATGGGTCATAGCATCTCCTTAAAAATTATCGTTTGCTTCTTTATGTTTATGCAAAGAAACGGGATTGTGCTGTTGTATGCTTGTTGAGGGATACGTTTTTATGTCTGCTTTTTGCGTGAGGGGAAGTTTCAAAAAAAGGGTGAGGGGTCGCTTTCTGTGGGTGTTGTCATTGTTTTATAGGAGAGGGGTTTATAGGGGAGGCTGTATGGGAGAAAAGTGTATTGTCTCGCGTGGATTTGCTTCTTGAAAGGATTGGCATTTTTTTGCATGATGGGCGTTACCTTTAATTTTACTGCTGTGGGGGATATTGATGTCGAACGATTTGGTTTTTTTGCCGTGGTTGGTATTTTTCTGCTTTGTTGCTCTTGTCTTTGTTTCTATTTATGCGGCAATGAGGTTTTTCGGGGTTACAAGGAAGGACTTTTTTAAGAGTGGGGTGCTTGCATTCTTTGTTGGCGTGAGCTCTAAGTTTGTTTATGCGCAAGCTGAGCATTTTGGTTTGGCTCAGGTGTGGTTCTCAAACAAGTGGGTGTTTAACATTCTTTTTGGCGTTGTCTTTGGTCTTATCCTTGGGCTTATTTGTCTAGGGGCAAAGCGTCTTGGTTTTAGGCTTTCATTCTTTGCAAAGGATTGATCTTTTGCTGCATTTTTGGCATGGTCTCTGATTTTTACTTAATAAAGGAGCGGGGCGTATGGTGGTTGCGCGGGACATGTTTTTGAAGGGGGTGGTGTTTGCGGGCATTATTGGACTTGTTTCTTTTTTTGCTCTGGAGGGGGTACGGTGTGTGCGTGTACTGTTGGGGGGCTTAAAAAAATGAGCATTTTTCTGTCCCACGGGCGTGGTCTTTGATGTTCTTTCTGTGAGGGGTATTTGATGTCGAACGATGTGATGTTTTTGCAGTGGTTGGGGTTTTTCTGCTTTGTTGCTCTTGTCTTTGTTTCTATTTATGCGGCAATGAGGTTTTTCGGGGTTACAAGGAAGGCTTTTTTAAAAAATTTGGCGTTGAGCTTCATTATTATCGCTGTCTCTAAGTTTGTTTATGGGCAAGCTGAGCACTTTGGTTTGGCTTGGTTGTGGTTCTCAAACAAGTGGGTCTTCCATATTCTTTTTGGCGTTGTCTTTGGTCTTATCCTTGGGCTTATTTGTCTAGGGGCAAAACGTCTTGGGTTTAGGCTTTCATTCTTTGCAAAGGATTGATGTTTTGCTGCATTTTTGGCATGGTCTCTGATTTTTACTTAATGAAGGAGCGGGGCGTATGGTGGTTGCGCGGGACATGTTTTTGAAGTTTCTGGTGTTTTGCTGCGTTGTTGGAGCTGTTGTTGGATTGGCGTATAACGGAGCCAAGCATATGGGGGGGCACTGGTTTTTGATCTTTAACAATGGGGTGTTTCTGGGCACTATTGGACTTGTTCCTTTTTTTGCTTTGGAGGGGGTACGGTGTGTGCGTGTACTGTTGGGGGGCTTAAAAAAATGAGCATTTTTCTGTCCCACGGGCGTGGTCTTTGATGTTCTTTTTGTGAGGGGTATTTGATGTCGAACGATTTGATGTTTTTGCAGTGGTTGGCACTTTTCTGTCCTTTGGTTCTCGCCTTTGTTTCTATTTATGCGGGAATAAGGTTTTTCGGGTTTACAAGGAAGGACTTTTTTAAGGGTGGGGTGCTTGCATTCTTTGTTGGCGTGACCTCTAAGTTTGTTTATGCGCAAGCTGAGCACTTTGGTTTGACTTGGTTGTGGTTCTCAAACAAGTGGGTCTTTTACATTCTTTTTGGCGTTGTCTTTGGTCTTATCCTTGGGCTTATTTGTCTAGGGGCAAAGCGTTTTGGGTTTAGGCTTTCATTCTTTGCAAAGGATTGATCTTTTGCTGCATTTTTGGCATGGTCTCTGATTTTTACTTATGAAGGAGCGGGGCGTATGGTGGTTGCGCGGGACATGTTTTTGAAGGGGTTGGTGTTTGCGGGCATTATTGGACTTGTTTCTTTTTTTGCTCTGGAGGGGGTACGGTGTGTGCGTGTACTGTTGGGGTGGTGCTTAAAAAAATGAGCATTTCTCTTCCCCACGGGCGTGGTCTTTGATGTTNTAAAAAAATGAGCATTTCTCTTCCCCACGGGCGTGGTCTTTGATGTTCTTTCTGTGAGGGGTATTTGATGTCGAACGATGTGATGTTTTGGCTGTTGTTGGGGGTTTTCTGCTTTTTTGCTCTGGCCTTGATTTTTATTTATAAGGGAGCAAAGCGTCGCTCTGTTACAGGGGGGATGTTTTGGAGATGGGTGGTGCTTTATGGCGTTGTTGCCACCTACCTTGGTTTTATTTATGTGGGCGTGGGCAGGCGCGCTGTTGACGGGGAGCTGCTCTTGAAGGGGGCGGTGTTTTCTTGCATTTTTGCAACTGTCCTTGGTTTGGTGCATCTGGGCGTCAAGAGCATGCCTGTTGCTTGGCAAGTGTTCTTAAAGGCGGTTATGTTTTGTTGCATGATGGGCTTTATCCTGTGGTTTGCTGCTGTGGGTGTCAGAGATATGGATAGCATAAGGGCGGTATTCTTAAAGGTTTTGCTCTTGTCTGTATTGTTGAAAGTGCTCTTGGGGTTCTTTATACGCGAGCAAGGTGATACGGTATTACAGAGGTCGTTGCGTGCTTTGAATTTTGTGCTGTTTTCCTGCATTTTGGGTACTCTCCTTTGTTTTACCCGTCTGGGAGCAGAGAATCTAGGGTTGAGCTGGCTTTGGTTCTCGAAGGATTGGGTGTTTTTATTCATTTTTGGATTTACCCTTCCTTTTGTTTGTGAGGGAGCAAGGTGTGCGCGTGTTCTATGGGCTTGGTTCTTGAGGTAGGGGGTGTTTTTTTGCTGTTGTTGGTGGTTTCCTACCTTTTTATTGTTGTCGTTATTTGTACTTATAAAGTTTCCAAGCGCTTCGATATTCCGTGGTGGCGGGCGGCGTTTTATTGTATTTTTGGTGTTTCCCTCTTTTTGAAGGAAGTGCTGTTTTACGGCATTTTAGGAGTCGTCCTTTTTTTAGCTCTTTTGGGGATGGAGAGTATGGACATACCGTGGGGACTCCTGTCCTTGATGGGGATCGTGTTTGCTGTACTGTTGGAGTGGTTCTTGATTTTGCATATAAGGGGGCGGCAAAATGGAGTGGTGACGCGTTGTTTGTGGTTATTGAAGGGGTTGGTGTTTTGCGCCATTGCTGGAGCGATCTTTTTTTGTTTGCCTTTGGGAGCAGAGAATCTAGGGTTGAGCTGGCTTTGGTTCGCGAAGGATTGGGTGTTTTTCGTCATTTGTGGATTGATCCTTCCTGTTGTTTCTGTGGGAGCAAGGCGTGCGCGTGTGAAGGCGGAGGCGTTTTTAAAGAGAGTGGGGTTTATGGGGTATTACAGATAACGTCGAGGGAATGATTGTTCAAAAGAACAGCGATAGCGGTAGGTTTGGGGATCAAACCAAAGCCCTATTTTGCCTTCAAAATCACCAGAACGTTGTTTGGCAATATTCATAATAACGCCTGGGCGTTTTGCTAAATCTGCTTTTTCTTGTGCTAGAGAGGCGGCAAAGATTTTATCTTCCAACGACCGATTGCGCCAAATGGTGATGATATTAAAGGCATTGGCACCAATTTCTGAGGCGCCTTTAATGTCTTCTGTGCTGGGGATATCTTTATCCAGACCGCCTTTGCGGGCATGGGCGACAAGGTGAATATGCACATTGTTTAAAACAGCCCAATCAACCATTTTATAAACCGCTTGTTCTTGTCTTGCATAATCATCTGAGGCAATGCCAAGCCGCATCAAACTGTCGATGATAAATTGATCGCAGCCATAGCGCGCACGGCAATAGTCAAAGACTTCAAGTAAGGTATCTACGCTCGATTTGCCAACATGCTCATAAAGAATAAGCCCTTCGTCTAAAAAATGAAGAATCCGTTCAATCGTTTCTTTTGTAGGCTGTTCTAAGCCGCCCGTTTGTTTGGTTAAACGGCGAAGTGATTGTTCTCCTTTCATTTCTAGAGACGCTAAGCAAAGGCGACTCTTTTGTGCAATCCAATGGGGAATACAGTCTGATAATAATTGGCTTTTACCTGTACCACTCGCACCACTCCAGAGCGTTAATTCTGCTGGGCGGAAATGCAATTTGTCCTTCAGTTTAGGATAGGGAACCGTATAACCAAGATGTTTTTCAGGCTCTGGCCAAAAAAGCCCAATCACTTGATCTTTATAGTCTGAGGCGCGCCGTAAACCTTCTGGGGCAAAGCTTTGTGCTGAGGAAAAGGCAGCTTTTATGGTGGCTTTATCGATCCCTGCGGTTAAACAGTCATTGGCATCTTTAAGGGGTAAACGGACACGGTAGCAACGGTGGCGTCCAAGCCTGCTGGCAATCTCACGGGCTGCTTCTTCTCCGGGCGGATCCATATCGGTGGCTAAAAAAATCGTTTCAAAAGATTCTAAATGATCAAATTCATTTTCAATCCAGTTGTGTTTTCCTCCACTGCCTCCTCCAAAGGGAACAGAAACCGCCGGATATCCATAGGCGGCTAAGGATAGCGCATCAATTTCTCCTTCAGTGATAACAATGGTACGGTTTGTTGAAGAAAAATTGGGGAATGGCGCCTGTTGGGGCGCGTGCGTGGGTGCCTGCTGGGGTGTGTGCGGGGATGCCTGCGTGGAGGGGTGGTTGGTTGAGGCGGTGTTTTGGGGCGCCTGTGTGGAGGTGAGGTTGGTTGAGGCGGTGTTTTGGGGCGCCTGTGTAGAGGCGTGGTTGGTTGTGGCGGTGTTTTGGGGCGCCTGTGTAGAGGTGAGGTTGGTTGAGGCGGTGTTTGGGGGTGCCTGCGTGGAGGCGGGGTTGGTTGAGGGTACCTGCTGGGGTGTGTTTTGGGGTGCCTGCTGAGGTGCCTGCTGAGGTGCTTGTTGGGATGCCTGCTGGGATGTGTGCAGGGATGCCTTTGTGGAGGCGGGGTTGATTGTGGCGGTGTTTTGGGGTGCCTGTGTGGAGGGGTGGTTGGTTGAGGCGGTGTTTTGGGGCGCCTGCGTGGAGGCGTGGTTGGTTGAGGCGGTGTTTTGGGGTGCCTGTGTGGAGGGGTGGTTGGTTGAGGCGGTGTTTTGGGGTGCCTGCTGAGGTGCGTGCTGGGTTGCCTGCTGAGGTGCCTGCTGAGGTGCGTGTTGGGATGCCTGCTGGGATGTGTGCAGGGATGCCTTTGTGGAGGCGGGGTTGATTGTGGCGGTGTTTTGGGGCGCCTGCGTGGAGGCGTGGTTGGTTGAGGCGGTGTTTTGGGGTGCCTGTGTGGAGGTGGGGTTGGTTGAGGGTACCTGCTGGGCGGTGTTTTGGAATGCCTGCTGGGATGTGTGCTGGGTTGCCTGCTGGGATGTGTGCGTGGAGGGGTGGTTTGTGGGGTAAAGGGCTTGCCAACCAAATAAAATAGGTTCACATTGGGAGGCTGTTGGTTTGGTTTTTGCTCCCGTTTGCGCAAGCCGTTCTTTGACTAAAGCAAGGGTGCCGTCGGGTTTATAAAAGGGGAAAATGATTTTTTCGCCATTTTCTCCTATGCGGTAACGCTTTATAATCTCTAGAGGAATGCGGCGTTCTTCATGGAGATAGGTTTTTACAAGATTCTGCGGGCTCTGCCCTTTAGGAACCGGTGGACGGCGATAGGAACGATGAGGCGCCATAAAGGGTTTGGGGCGTGTCAGATTGAGAGTCGCGCGTGCTTCTTCTAAGGCTTGAGAGAGGCTAATGCCTTTGACTTCACACCAAAGGTCTAAAAGATCTCCTCCTGTGCTTTCTGCAAAATCATACCAAAGTCCTGCTTTACTACCACTTAAGCAAATCGATAAACTTTGACCAGCTTCACCACGTGTGTTGCCTACAATCCAATTGTTGCCTCGTTTGTGCCCTTGGGGAAGAAGCATTTCTACTATTTTATCGGCTTGTGAGATAAGTTTTTGTTTGATTTCAAAAATTGTGCTCATGGTCATTCGTGATATTATTGTCGTTTTTCTCAAGATGTGGGAGGTGAGAATTCTGTTTTTGCTGTTCTCACCATTCGATCTGATCGTAAAGTCCCGTGGTGCTATGGGGCTTGCCAGTTTACTTTGAGAGCTTCTTTGCCGCTCTTTTCTTGCCAATAGTCGCGAAACCTCTTGGCTTGCCAAAGGGCTTGACTCTCACTCAAACCTTTTTGAAATGGCTGTGTTGGTGTTTGTTTGCTAAGAGCATGGGAAGTGGTGCCTTGAGTAAAGGAGGAAGGCGGAAAGGAGGAAGGGGGTGAAAGAAGGAAGGATGCAAGAAGGGCGGGGCGGATGCCTGTGAGGGTGTGGTGCATGCTGGAGTCCTGTTGGGGTGCCTTGTGTTGGGGTGCCCTTGTGTGGAAGGGGTGGGTTTGTTGCCAAAGAGTTTGCTTTTCATTGAGTTTTTCTGAAATGGCTGTGTTGATGTCTGCTTGCCAAGAGCATGGGAAGTGGCGCCTTGAGGAAAGGAGGAAGGCGGAAAGGAGGAAGGGGGTGAAAGAAGGGCGGGGTGGGTATGCCTGTTTTGAGGGTGTGGTGCATGTTGGAGTCCTGTTGGGGCATGTGTGGAAGGGGTGGGTTTGTTGCCAAAGAGTTTGCTTTTCATTGAGTTTTTCTGAAATGGCTGTGTTGGTGTTTGTTTGCCAAGAGCATGGGAAGTGGCGCCTTGAGGAAAGGAGGAAGGCGGAAAGGAGGAAGGATGCAAGAAGGGCGGGGCGGATGCCTGTGAGGGTGTGGTGCATGCTGGAGTGCCTTGTGTTGGGGTGCCTGTGGATGTCCTTGTGTGGGGAAAACGCTTTTGTGATGAGAGCAAAATGGTCGATGTTGACGCGTTTTGCTGTGTGAATCGCCTATCCAAGTGTTGTTTTGCCGCCCTTTGTTTTGTTCTGTGTTATTTTGTCCGATGCTGTTGTGGTTTTGAAACATTTTTATCCCCGCGCGTGCTTGAAAAATACGTTGTTTTTGTGATGTCAAAAATTGTCATTATAGTTGATCAAACTGCGGTAAAGGGTGTCGTTGTTCTCAGAGATGAAAGATGAGGAGCTTCCCTGTTTTTGCTGTTCTTGCCGTTCGATCTCACGGCGAAACCAGTTGCGCCATGTGGCTTGCCAGTCTACTTTGAGAGCTTCTTTGCCGCTCTTGGCTTGCCAATAGTCGCGAAATTTCTTTTCTTGCCAATGGGCTTGGCTTTCACTCAAACCTTCTGAAACTGCCGCCTTGATGTCTGCTTGCCAATGCTCAGGAAGACGGTGCCCTTTGGCAACTGAGGCAGTGGTTTTTTTGTTGGTGCAAAGCGGGATGGAGGCAGAAAGATTGCTGGGGGGGAGAGTGGTGGCGGATTTTGTTTTTTCCCCCGTGACAATTTGCGCGATAGGGGCGGAGGTAAACTCGGCTTGGGGAGCGTTTAAAGAGGGGGCGTTTTTTTGCTCCGCTTCTTCTTGTGGAGGGGAAGAGAGAGGTGAATCAAGAGCCGATGAGGGGGATGGATGATCGCTTTGTTCAAAGTTCTCTTCGAAGGAAAAACAAGGGTCTGTCTCATCAAACAAAATTTTCTTTTCTAAAACACCGTAAGGTGTTTCCTTTTCTTCTGTCTTTTGAGCTTCTGAGCTTTGTGCAGCATCTTTTGGACTTTCGTTAAGCAGTTGTTGCATCTCTGCATTGATTTTTTTGCGTTTTTTTGCCGAAGAACGACCCGCAAAGGATTTTTGTTCAAGCAATTTTTCACGCTCTTGAAAAATATTTTCGCAACGCTTGTTCCATAATCCATTGGCTAAATTTAAAATCTTACCCTCTTGGATGAGCATTTCTAAAACATTAACAAAAGTTCGCTTGTCACAACCACAAAGACGCGCTAAACGTTCTTTCGATATTTCTAAAGGTCGTCCACGGGCATACATTTCATTGAGAAGAATCGTATAGATTCCAATTTCGTGTGCGCGCATCCCACGTACACCTCCTAGAAAGTCATTTTGATACCAACAAACATATGGAAGCCTAGACGATTCATAATGAGGAGTTTCTTGTTGATTAGCGTGTTTCATACTGCAATCTACTTTCTTCTTTTTTATACATTTTTATTGATGATAAAAGCTCAAATAAGGATTTAACTTGTGTTGCTTTTGGCTCTGTTCGATGATGACTAGAGGCTTCTTTACGACGCTTATAAATGATTGGCTGTGCTTGAAGAGCATGCAAACTTACGATTTAAGATTGCGGTGATGGAAAAAATAAAGAATACCACACATTCTCAACGTACTTGCTTTTGGGCAGAAGCTTTGGAGAGTGGTCTTTTATATCCTGTAGGGTGGTTAAAGTGTTTTTATGATCCAAAAATAAAAAAATTTCCCCCGAAAAAGTAAAATTTGTTTCCTTAATTTTATCCTTTTTAGAGGATAATGCAAGCTCGTTTTATAAAAAGGACGTGTTTTTTTAAAAAGACGCGCTATATGGTGAAATTATGAATATCGATGGTTGGCGTCAAAGATTAAGAATCGCTTTGGAAAAAAGTGGGCGGTCAAAAAGATCTATCTCCCTCGCTGCCGGTAAAGGCGCGGGGTACCTTCATTCTATTCTTTCTGAAGGAAAAGAACCAACAATCGAATCTCTCTCGCGAATTTGTCACGAAATTAATATCAGTATGAATTATATTCTTTATGGTAAAGGGGCTAGCCCTGAAGATAAAGAATTTATAGAGCTTATTTCGAAACTCTCTCCGCAAGAGAGACAGGCGATTTTGACTCTTTTGCGGCGGCCAATTGACGAAGCTTCAAAATAACTTCCTTCTGTGCTTTTGAATCAAGGCGACTCCAGTATTTTATTAATATTATGTCACTCATTTTATCTCTCCTGTGTGTTTATAATTGCAATTTTGTAAGAACAAATAGAGAACAACAAAGGGGCATGAGAGGAACAAAGAATAATAGATTTTTATTTACATATGTCATTTGAACCCCGTAGATATTTAAAATATATCTTTTATGAAGGATAAAATGGTTGACATCTCTCCTATAGAGGAGATAAGACTAACGCTATATTTAGTCTTGTCAAGACAAGGCTATGCTTTATCAACTATCTAAAGGGGGAAATCATGAAAAATATTTCATTCGTTAAAGAGGATGAAATCATTATCGTTTTATGCGAAGAGGAAAATCCTTGTACTTATGAAGGACCAATCGACGAAATCGAAGAGGTGCTCGAACTGATTGAAGAATGTGAAACTGTTTATAGAGTTTTACGACTCGATCTGACAACTTCTCATGCTGAAGATGTTACGGAACAAATCGCTGATTTTTATGTCGAAAATCATGAAATGAATGAAGAAAATACACAATTGCAGCCCTTCATTTTGAATAGTGAAGCTTATCATGCTTGTTTAAATGAAAGAGCGGCTTGCGATTATGAAGATAATCTCTATGGCTCTTATGAAAAACAGCATCGTTTACGCCCATGTGATGTCTTGACAGATTATTGGTGGTAAACATGCCAAGTTATCTCAAGACTTCTTATCAAGGGATTCCACTTTATTATGCTGGAAATATGCGAAATTTAATCAGACTCGAACCACAAAAACACAACGCTATACTTTTTATATCGCAAGAGGTGGCTCAGTCTATGGCAAAAAAATTGGAGGAAGAATATTGCCGCCATGATTTTTCCGTCGTGCAATAGCAGGGTTGAAAAAGGAAGCCGCAATGAAAGGGCCAAAGTGCTTTTTCATTGCGGTGACAATGGTGTGCATTATGCTTTCGTTCTTGGAAGGGAAGCTTAGGGGAAGCTTAGGGGGAAGCTTTGCGGGGGTTTTTTTAGCCGACATGGGAAAGGGGGGCATGAAAAAAATAGCCTATATATGAGAAATTGCGGGCGCTTGTGTGTGTGGGGGGGAAGTTGCTGGCTGGTTCATTGGGGGGATAAGGCAATGGTGGGGCAGGTCGTCATCCAGTGACTTGGAGTGACACGGAAAGCATGCTGGAAAATAAAAATGAAGGCTTAGGGGGAAGAGAAGCAGCAGTACAAACAGGTTCCAACCTATAAAAAGGCACGTTCAAGGGGGAAAAGAGCCGGTTTTTATGTTTTTGCGGCACGCAAGTAGGGAGCTTGGAATGACACGTAAAGCATGCTGGAAAATGGAAGAAGGTGTTTGACGGGGGAGGTCGTTAAAGCTTGTTTAGACGTATTGGGACAAAAACGGGGGGGCTGGGAGTTTTTGTGGTGCGTGCTGGGGGAGCGCCGCAATGAAAGGGTCCAAGTGCTTTTTCATTGCGGTGACAATGGTGTGCGTTATGCTTTCGTTCTTGGAAGGGAAGCTTAGGGGAAGCTTTGGGGAAGCTTAGGGGAGCTTAGGGGGGACTTAAGGAAGCTTAGGGGAGCTTAGGGGGGAGCTTTGCGGGGGTTTTCTTAACCGATATGGGAAAGGGGGGGCATGAAGAAAAGAGCCTATATATGAGAAATTGCGGAGGGGGGATGTTGAGGGGGGCAGCAGTTTTTGTGTTTTCAGCGGCACAATATTGAAGGATGCATTGAAGGATGTTGTCGCCTTTAGTCCGTGTGAGGGACACAGGCTTTAAAAATATGAATGTTTCAAAGAGGATATATTGCAAAAAACACTTTAAAGATGAAGGGGAGAAAGGTCATGCCAATTATTATCGATTGTATTCAAGGAACAGAAGAATGGCAGAAAGTGCGTAATGGTTTGATTACGGCTTCTTTGTTTGAGATGGTTATGGCACAAAAAAAACAGGGGCAAAAAACTTCACGCTATCAGAGTGTGATGATGAAATTGGCGGGAGAAAGAATTACAGGAAAAACCGTTGAGGAAGGAACAACACTTTCTCAGCGACGTGGAACAGAATTAGAACCAATCGCACGACAGCTTTATGGGGAACTTACACATACAGAACCTGAATGTATTGGCTTTGTTTTGGCTGATGATCGCGGACAAGGATTTTCCCCCGATGCTTTTGTGGGAAAAAATGGCTTATTAGAAATTAAAACAAAAAAACCTGAAATTTTGATCCCTCATTTTATGCAAAAGAATTTTCCAGCAGAACATAAAGCACAATGTCAAGGGGGATTATGGATTTCTCAACGCGAATGGGTGGATTTAATGCTCTATTGGCCGGATATGCCTCCTTTGATTAAACGGGCTTATCGTGATGAAGCGTATATTTGCAAGCTTGAAAATGAAATTAGCCGTTTTAATGAGGCTTTGGAGAAGATGGTACAGCAAATTAAGAGTGTTGGGACAGGTTTTCATCTAAGGACAGAAATTGCTTTGAAGGAGGGGGAAGAAAGGGTGCTTGGAATGAAGACAAAGCGTCTGCTGGAGGGCAAAACAAGAATGAGGCGGGCAAGAAAGGGATCGTGTGCAGCGTTGAGGAGAGGCAAAGTTCTATAAAAAGGAAAGAGCAGAGGGAGAAAAGAGCCGGTTTTTATGTTGGAGGAGGGTGCCAAACAAGGGGGCGCAGGGAAGTAGGGAGCGTAGCGAACTTAAGGGACATGAATGTGAAAGCATGTTGGGAAATGGGGGGAAGAAAGGGTGCTTGGAGCGCATGCAAGGTGTATGCTGGAGAGGAAAACGAGAATGGGAGTAAGGCCAAGTGCTTAGAGGTATGGAGGTGTGATTTTGGGAGCTTTTGTGGTGCGTGCTGGGGGAGAGCGCCGCAATGAAAGGGCCCCAAGTGCTTTTTCATTGCGGTGACAATGGTGTTTCGTTTTTGGGGGAGGGCTTTGGGGGACTTAGGGGGACTTAGGGGAGCTGTTGGGGAAGCTTAGGGGGGCATGAAGAAAAGAGCCTATATATGAGAAATTGCGGGCGCTTGTGTGTGTGGGGGGGGGAAGTTGCTGGCTGGTTCATTGGGGGAAAAGACAATGGAGGGGCAGGTCGTCATCCAGTGACTTGGAGTGACACGGAAAGCATGTTAGAGAACAAAAATGAGGTTTAGGGGGAAGAGAAGCAGCAGTACAGACAGGTTCCAACCTATAAAAAGGTACGTTCAAGGGGGAAAAGAGCCGGTTTTTG
>NZ_JBHINT010000022.1:0-1276 GCF_042195145.1 Bartonella sp. CL434QHHD
TTTAGCTACATTCTGAGAAATCGTGTTGATCTGACTACCATTAATCGCATCATGTGAACTCTCACCAATGGTACCATCTTTTACATTATGAAGTGCAACTGGTCCTTCATCCTTACCTTTACCTAAAGTCACACTCGTGTAATCAATGCCGCCATTATCACCATCTTTTTTATCGTAATGAACAACAGCTGAATCATCAGACTGAAGGCTGGTAGAAAGTTCCTTCAGACTTGCATCAAGCTGACCCTTGTTAACGGCATCATTATCCTTTGTTGCTTCACTAACACCTGAAAGAGTCCGATCCGTANGCTGGTAGAAAGTTCCTTCAGACTTGCATCAAGCTGACCCTTGTTAACGGCATCATTATCCTTTGTTGCTTCACTAACACCTGAAAGAGTCCGATCCGTACCAGTCTTGTTGGCTATATTGATTTCACTGCCTTCTACTTCTTTACCAATAGTGATAAGATTTGTATCTGCATCTTTCTTAACAAGGCTATCTCCTCTAACATTGTTAATTTCATTGTTAATTTGTTTTGTAATCTCATTTTTAACATTTGTGATAGAACTACCAACCCCTGTTAAAGCACTCGCTACATCAGGATAATTCTGATCTTTAGATCCACCATCAGCATCAAAGGTCTTGACCGTGAATTTAGGATTCGTCCATTTACCTTCTTTATATTCAGCGCCACCACCTAAATAAGTTGCAACAGTCTTATTCGTATCAAAAAGCTGAGAACCATTGATCGCATCACTTGAGCTTGCAGAGACCTCTCCATTGGAAAGAAATGTAATCTTACTCTTGCTTTCCTTCTCTCCATGTGTTGCTACAAACGCCTTGTCAGAATCACTCCACAACAATGCATTCTGCTTAATATTTTCAGTAACCTCCGTGTTGTTTTGGGTAAACTCTTTTTGAAGATTCTCAAAAGATGTTCCTACACCCTCAAAAGCTTCCGATACAGTATTATACTTCTTCTCTTCAACTTTAGTACCATCCTCATTAATGGTCTTAATCTTGAAGCTTGGAGCTGTCCAAGCGCCACCGGCATAACTAGCATGACCACCTAAAGACTGCGCAACACTGTCACCTAGAGCATATAGCTGATTTCCTGCTACAGCATCGCTTGAAGTTCCACTAACGTCTCCGTTGGCAAGATGTTTAATCTTGCTGCTCGCTCTTTTATCTTCTTTTCCATGCTTAGCTACAAACGCATTGGCTTCATTACTCCAATTCAAGGAATCCTGTGCGACTCCTTCAGAAACTTCCTTAA
>NZ_JBHINT010000017.1:0-43749 GCF_042195145.1 Bartonella sp. CL434QHHD
CTCTAATTTGGAGATTAGACGAGGAATCCAAAGGGTCAGAAGACCCAGAAGGCTTTGGTTCAACAGGGGCAGAAGGAGGAGAAACAGAATCTGGAGATGAAGTGTCCTCCGGAACAGAGAGCTCAGATGGCCGAACCTCATCAGTAGAATCTTCAACTGGAACAAACGGTGCAGGCATAGGTTGCACAAAAGAATGGTCCTCTGGAACAGTTGGTACAGAAGGACGTACAGGTTCAACAGGGGTAGAAGGAGTGGGGACAGAATCTGGAGATGAAGGAGATACCGGAATAGAGGGCTCAGATGGCCGAACCTCATCAGTAGAATCTTCAACTGGAACAAACGGTGCAGCATAGGTTGCACAGCAGAAGGGTCCTCTGGAACAGTTGGTACAGAAGGACGTACAGGTTCAACAGGGGTAGAAGGAGTGGGGACAGAATCTGGAGATGAAGGAGATACCGGAATAGAGGGCTCAGATGGACGAACCTCATCAGTAGAATCTTCAACTGGAACAAACGGTGCAGGCATAGGTTGCACAAAAGAATGGTCCTCTGGAACAATTGGTACAGAAGGACGTGCAGGTTCAACAGGGGCAGAAGGAGTGGGGACAAAATCTGGAGATGAAGGAGATACCGGAACAGAAGACGGTGATAGAAACTCTATGAAATGATTATTAGATGGAATTTTCTAGGAAAAAAACTGCAGTTTAGAAGGCTGCTAGTAGGCAACCTTGCTCTTTAGAGAGGGAAATCAAAAAAATTTTATTTAGGAAAATAGTGTTGAATTCCATTCTTCTGATCGTAGGAATAAATCGTTGTTTTAATGATGATATCAGCTATTTTTTGCCGAATTTTTAAGAAAAATGCTTTTGTGGAAGTATGTAGCCTATATAGATGTTGATAGGGAGTGGGGTTTTCGGTCTTAGGGGTGATGTTTTTATTCTTGTATGGGGGTAGCAATGTTAAAAGGTCAAAAAACATGTCTAAGGTATTTTCTTGTCTAAAGGGGGGAAGGAAAAGAAAAGAGAAGATTTAATGATTACGAAGATTTTAGGAGACTTTGGGGGGGGAGATTAGGGAGATAGGATTTCTGAGAGCTCTAGAGATGCAAGGGGATAAGATTTCTGGAGGATTGTGTGGGCATTCTTTATCGGCGATGATTGCGCTTTTGGGTGCTTAATTTAATCAGTGATCTTGATTATACCACATTCACCATTTTCGCTACCGAAGGAGAGGTTTTGCCCTGCTTGATCCCAGTTAAGTGCTGAGATAGCGCTTTTCCCATAACCTTTTAGAAGGACTTCTTTTCCATCATGAAAATGTGCCGCTAAAATCATTCCATCATTGAAGCCTATTGCTACAATTTCTTTGTTTGGGTGGCATGAAACGGTGCTAACAAGCGCATTTGCTCGTGTGCCTAGTTCTAGAGGTGTTTTTCCCATGGGGCCATCTTTTGTATGAAAGGGCCAAACAATTGCGGCAGAGGCACCTGATGTTGCTAGCCATTTTCCTTTTGCGCTCCAAGACCAGCTTTTGACTTTGCTTGGGTAGCCACTCATCCGTAAATGTTGATTATCAGTGAGACGCCAACCGTGTAAGGCGTTTTCTTGCATCGTGGAAATGACATAGCGGTTGTCTGGTGAAAAGGTGACGCCACAATGAGCTCCTTTCCATACCAATGTGGTGGGAGATATTTGCGTTGATAACCAATGAAGAGTGACTCCATTGTAATGGGCAACGGCAAGTCGTAAACCCTTTGGGGCAAAAGCGAGTCCTTCTACACTACGTTCATGTGTGAGCTCTTGTTGTTCTTTTCCAACATGCGCAAATGCGAGACGTGAGGAGGAAAAAGCAAAAGCTTTTTGTGGACCAAAAGCAACGTTGTTTATCCATTTGCGTTCTTTTTGGCTTAACACTTCCGTGTGATCTGCTGCGGTTGTTTGACAGACTTTTCCATCTTCTCCACCGGTGATGATCGCGGTATTGTCATGGGAAAAATGGCTTGAAATTATTCCTTGGTGAACTTCAACGATTTGTGGGGCTGGATTAAAAAAAACAATGAAACCTTCTACGGAAACAAAGGCTGGTTTATTGCCTATAAAACCGCAGGAAAGGCAGTAACTTTTGAGATCATAATGGGTAATGTTTGGCATTATCACTCACTTATGCGCAATTTTCAAAACCAGTTTTTAATTTTTCAGCATCAAGAGAGCGTCCTATAAAAACAAGGCGACTTTCTCGTTTTTCATCTTCACGCCATGGGCGTTGATGTTGTCCCTCAAGAAGCATATGTATTGCTTGAATGACGTAACGATCATCGTCTCCTTGAAAGGCGATAATGCCTTTAAGGCGCAATATATCAGGTCCTTGTTGCTGTGTAACCTGCTGGATCCAAGGGAAAAACTTTTCTGGTTGCAGAACACCTGTTTTTAAACTTACAGAAGTGATGGTAATATCATGAATGGGGGATGCGTGATGATGGTCATGATCATGATTACAATCGGGACCACATACATGATCTGCGTGATGATGGTCAAGAAAATGGGGATCATTATCTAAAGTGCGTTGGAGATCAAAGAAGCCACGATCGAGGAGTTTATCAACAGGGATGTTAATGCGCTCTGTTGTGTAAATTATGGCTCTGGGATTAATGGCGAGAATAAGGGATTCAGCATGGCTGCGTTCTTGTTGGGTGACAAGATCAATCTTATTTAAAAGAATAATATCCGCGAAGGCAATTTGATCTTCAGCTTCACGACTTGTTTTCAGTTGAGAGGGAAAATGCTTTGCATCAACGACCGCTATGACACTGTCGAGAGCTGTTTTTTCATGGATAGTATCATCCATGAAAAAGGTCTGTGCTACAGGAACGGGATCAGCAAGCCCTGTCGTTTCTATAATGATCGCATCAAATCGATGAGAACGTTGCATCAGACTTTCCAGAATGCGAATGAGATCACCACGTACGGTGCAGCAAACACAGCCATTATTCATTTCATAAATTTCTTCGTCTGATTCAATGATCAGGTCATTATCAATACCAATTTCACCAAATTCATTGACAATGACGGCATAACGTTTGCCATGATTTTCACTGAGAATGCGGTTGAGAAGGGTGGTTTTTCCAGCACCAAGATAGCCTGTGAGAACCGTAACGGGAAGTTTTTTTGGGTGTGTCGTTTCCATGGAGAGACCCTTTATTGTTCTTTATTGCCATGTGTTTATGTTAAATCGATTGATATCATCAAGTAAATCACGAAGCTGAGACAGAACATGAGAAAAGATTGCTTCACCGGCTTGTGGTGTTGCTTTGCTTGCGTTTCCTGCCGCACCTTGCGTGTTCAGATCTCGCATTGTCCAACCAAAGGCATGAGGACCATAAGCACGTAAATATCGATAATTGGCAATCATATCCGCTTGTTTATTATGAAAATTTTTTGCCTTTTCCATATGGACTTTTTCTGGTGCTAAATAGAGCATGAGAGAGGTTTCGATAAAGCCTCCATGGATATCAAGATGTTGTTGAGACGGCTCTATGAGACCTTGTGGTAAACCAAAACGGCTCCAGCTTGTTGCTACAGCGAGCATGGAAAGGCGCCTTCGTAATTCGGTGATAACGATGCTCATTAAAGGTGAATTGCCTCCGTGAGCATTGAGAAGAAGAAGACGGTTGATCCCTTTGTGATAACAGTTTTCACCAATCTTTATCCATCGCTTAATCGCATCGGAAAAGGTAAGAGTTTGTGTACCTGTAACATCCATATGTTCTATAGAATAGCCAATCTTTTCAACCGGTAAAAGTGCGATATGAAACTGCTCTTTTGTTTGTAAAGTGAGGGCTTTTGCAAAAGCTTCAGCAATAATCCAGTCGGTTTCGAAAGGAAGGTGCTCTCCGTGATATTCGTGTGCGCCCAAAGGTAAAAGAGCGAGAAAAGGCTTGTTAGATACCATAAATTATTGCCTAAAAGAGAAGTTAACATAGACAAAGTGATCGAAGGTGCTGTCACTATTTAATCTATCTATAAGAGAAACGCAAATAGGCGTCTTTTTACATCACATATGGATGCATAAAAATGAGAGCTTTGTTAAAAATAGAGAAGCTTTTATTGAGCAATGCCAACGCAACTTTTCTGTAATATTAGGCAATCTTTCTCAAGATAGTTGTCTTTTGTAAGTATTTCTGATGTATATTCTTATTTTTAATAAGTAAATATTTATGCATATTAAATACTTCACATAAATAATGAAAAAATTATTTTTCATTATTTATTAAAAATGTAATTTTTTCTGTAAATTACATATTCTTTTTTTATTATAGAGCGAGGATGATCAAAGTATTTCTATTATTACAATAGTACAGACTTTTGTTGCAATCAGGAATTCTATTCAATTATCTGTATATTACAAAAGAATAGAAATATTTGTTGATTGATTTTACTTTGGATAGTGTCTTAACAGATTTTAGTGTTCATGAGAAAAAATAAATATAAAGGGAAGAATTCACGTAAGATAAATTTGTAATCTCATAGAGCAGTTTATAAGATGATTCAGTAAGAAACACCGTTGGATACATAATAAACAGAACGCCATTGTGTTGCACATTGACGCTTTTGTTTTAAAGAAACATTTCTCAAGGTATCCAAGCCTATTTTGCAACGGCGCCCGTGAATAGTATAACGATAAAGCCTTATAATATAAAATCTATTGTGTTCCACCATATTTACACTTTTAAAGTAAAAATGGGTATCATCATTCACTTTGCTAGTTTTCAATACTGTGTTAACAGCGCTTGTTAGTTAAAATACCTCATAAGTGATATTTTCCTTTCTTTAAGTGTGTTTACACACACACCGATCTCGTTTGTGATTTGCAAGTGAAGAAATTTGATTGATTCAATATAAACAGAGTTAAAATTAAGAGAGTTTTATAATCGTCAGCTTTCTCATTCAACATGCAAAACAATAAATTATTATTATAGATTAATATTTTGCGATTAAAGTGATCGGTTGATAAATTTATCATTCAATATCAGTTTTCATGGCGTTATTTTTTCAATGTGCTTACTTAAGTTGGTATTTTAAAAATGCAATTTTTTAGTAAGTTTCTCTATTCCTTTTCTTTCAAGAATTTGATTAATTCTTTATTATTATTATTTATTTTGCACAAATTGAAGACAGTTATGTGAATATTGCTAAAAATTTCGTTCAAAGAGAATTATTTGTTACTAATATAGAGTAAATATAATTACTTAAAATATAAATATGGTTGTGATCTACAATATTGACGAAAAATATGGAATAACTTTTATGAAAATTAAGAAAGAAAGTTTTTTCAGTATTTTGGGGATCATCTCAGTTTTCATGACTCTCTTTTTATCTGGTTTTAGGTAGTTTGTTGGTGTTCTAGTATTGCTTATAATTTTTTTGTAAATCTGATAGATTTACTTATTTCATGCGTTTGTTTTATTAGGTTTGAAAGTCAATATTTTGTGTTCTTTATGCTGTATGGGATAAAGGGGGCTGAATTACCTTTTTTAAGATGCTAGCAGTATTTTTTTCTTTTTATATATCAGTAAAAGTTGAGAATCATTTTATTAACGTCTCTTCCATTTGAAAATAGAGATCTTAATTGCTTTTTATAATTTATACCTGTTTTATAGAAAAAGAGTACACTATTTTAAGGTTTATTTATTAGGATAAACTTGTTTTAGATCAAGGTTTTTATTCGCTACCAATTTTATGTTTCAATATTACTGATGAGTTATAGAATAAAAGATTCACTAACAATATTCTATTTTTGTTTTTATTTAAATAATATATAAGTATTATCATTATATTGACAGTTTTAAATGATATAGTTCTTTAAAACTTCATTTTAAATTATTTATAAAATCTCTATTATTTAACTTTTTAAATGAATTTGTTTTTTAATATTTATTATAATGAGAAATTTTATAAATTATTATTACTTTGAAGAATAGAAATAAAAAATGACAAAATATTACTGTTAGTATCTTAAGTTATTATAATGTAAAAGGAATAAATCGTTTTTATCATTTATTGTTTTTTGTGTGTTTACATGTAATACATAATGTGTTATATTGTAATAACAAAATTACATATAATGTTTTATTATGTCTGATTATATAAATGATTAAATATAAGTTTTGTTTTTTATATATGTGAAGATTACTTCATTTTTTCAGTGAAGAAAAAGAGGAGCAAAGAAAGCTATGTTTAAAATATTTAAAAATCGTGTATGTTCATTCACTTTTACACTATTTATTCTTTTTTTTGTACAAACTATAGCGGGAAATGCAAGTTTTTTAAAAAATCAATTTCAAGAGAGAATGGCAATTACTATTTCTACATTAGAAAAAAATGTAGCTATTAAAACTGTGAATAGAGCAGTTATTCAAGGCGTTGAGGAACAAGATGGTATTGCTTTGGGGAAAGCTGAAAAAGCTGCTGCCTTTTCAGGTTCAGCTTTTTGGGGGGGGGTAGGTATTTTATCACTTCTTGCTTCTTTATGTATTGGGGATGTATTAGGTGCTGTTTTATCTCTTTGGGGAATATTCGTTACACTTTAATAGAAAGATCATCGATAAAGTCGATGACTTTTTTGTTCATTTCATTATGTTGAAAAAAATACATACTTGAAATCATTTATACTGTATTTGATAATAAAATTACTATTCTTAATAATAAATGTAGCTTTTATTAACATTATTAAAGTTCAATGTTTTACATTTATATTTTTTTTACAAAGTAGTGTAACCTGATTTTTTATAGTCTATGGTTATTATCCTAGTAATAAGGCTAGTATACTCACTCTCTTTAACAGCCTTTTAATATTGTCTACCTTCTCTCATATGAAGATTATTCATCAAAGGTATATTTTATCCTTTTTAAATTTTTTTATCTTTCATAAGGGGATAAAATAAAAAATATCCCTGTATTCATGGCTCTCATGCAATAAGAAAAATGAGAAATTATTATTTATCATTTCAAATTTGTTTGATGTTAAATCCATTAAAAGTATTTTTTACGTATAACAAGTTGTGTTCGTGTATGGACAAAATTATTAAAGAAAAAAAGAGTAAAAATTCTTCTCATTAATCATCTCAAGTGCTATGCGCTGTTGTAATATTGGCAAATAAAATGATGATGCCAGTTTGTAGCTTTATAGAGCAAAGATAGTGATACACAATGAACCTTATGCCATCTCATGGGGTGGTTTATACTGTCGCATTTACGGGACATATTGTGAGAGCGAAGTGGTGATGTGCGTCGTTGGAAAATGCTTTTATTAAAACAGAAGCCTGAATTTTTGATACAAGTGTATTCTGGGTTGTTCTGTTGCGTAAGGGAAGGATACTGTTAAGTAAAGTAATTGAGGAGTGTTTATAGCTTAGCGGAAGAAGGGCAATGAAGCAAAAGGTCTTGTTTAGCACGAAGACGTGCAATCCATTGATTTTCACGAATAGCAGTATTATGTACTGTAATGAGTTCGTTTTTTTTAATTGCGGCTGTTACTGTTGCTTTTTCCAAAAGACCACAAGGAATGGCGTGGTGAGCGCGTGCTTCTGCAATGTTCATTATCCAAGCACGATAAGTATAAAGACCGATAAAGTCTAGCTGATCACCTGGATGTAAATCTTTTTTAGCAACAGCACAGACTTCTACTACGGGATGGCTAAGAGGAACCATATCTTTTTTGCCATAAAGCATAATACGTGCGCAGGTGAGGGGAACTTCCATTGCTGTTAAATGATAGGGGCGATGAAAGGTGAAGTAAGGCCCCTGACCAATTTTTAAATCTTCCATACGTTCGCGTAAACGCGGGTGTGCTATTTCGGCAATGACAAAGACACCAGGTGAAACACCTGGACCTATTGAATAATCTACAACACCATATTGCTGTAAAATGCCCCCATCTTGTTTTGGAATAAGCACTTTGTTTAAATCTTGTAGCGCTGCTCGTGGTCCATGCATTCCTGGGCAATCGGGGAGAAGTCCGGTGGCATTGGCAATGGCTGCCATTTCAACCATCGTTTTGGAACCATCAATAAATTCGACCAACATGCGCACATTCATATTACGCCGGTATGCTTCTTCTTCGTAAGCGTCAGGTGTAGCATCAAAGCGCAGAGGATTATTTTTTCCTTTACCCGCTGCAACAATCTTATGTCCAAGGGCTGAAACAAATTCTATGAGTTCCATACAAGCAGTTGGTTCATCGCCGGCACCAAGTGTATAAATGAGCCCTCGTTTTTCTGCTTCATGTTTGAGATAAGCGCCAATTGTAACATCTGCTTCAACATTCATCATGACAAGATGTTTGTTATTCTCAAGCGCTTTGATACCAATTTCTGCTCCTGCTTCGGGATAGCCTGTTGCATCAACGATAATATCAATTTGTTCATGACGTAAAACAAGGTTAATATCATCTGTTGCTGCAATCAAACCTTTTTCAATGCTTTGCGTGAGAGCATAAGTATTTTCAACTTCACAGACATGTCCACCCTCGCCATAGGCTAGTGTAGCGGCATCAAAAATACGTGACGGCGTTCTAGTGGCTACAGCTGCGACTGTTATACCATCCATATGTGCAATACTTGATAATAAATCTGTGCCCATTTCACCACAACCAATCAGTCCAATACGGATGGGGGGATGCTTTTCTGCACGTTGTTTTAAATCATGCGCTAAACCTGTTAGGTTCACATTGCTTGCCATTCTTTTTTCCCATTTGAAAACTATTCTGCTAAAGAACTTTTCTCATTCATAAAGTGCATTTGTTTTTAAGACAATTAATCTTTTATTCTTGATGCTCTAATCAATGGATTTTATAAAAGCAAGAGGGGTGGTTGCTTTTATCAAATAAAATAGGAATAGCGTTATGCAGCAAAAAATAGCAGTACAAGATGTCACCAGTTTTATTGGGAAAGAAATGGGATTATCGGAGTGGCGTCTTGTTACACAGGATATGATTAATCAGTTTGCATGTGCTACAGATGATCATCAATGGATACACGTTGATGAGGAAAAGGCTAAAAAGACACCTTTTGGCGGCACGATTGCTCATGGTTTTTTAACATTATCGCTTTTGTCTACGCTCGCTTATGAGGCGCTTCCAGAGTTAGAAGGGAGCACAATGGGGATTAATTATGGTTTCGATAAAGTACGCTTCATGAGTCCTGTGAAAACAGGGGTACGGATACGTGCGCGTTTTGTGTTAGACGACGCAGAAATTCGCCCTTCTGGTCGAGTGGTTTTCCATTATGGGGTTACGGTGGAAATTGAAAATTTAAAAAAACCAGCTCTTACAGCTCAATGGCTTATTGTTGCTATTTTGGAAGAAAAACCTTCCAATATCTAGATTATTTGAGTGCTTTATTTTATAAAATTTTTATACAATTCTATTAGAAGTTTCTTCAATGATAATATTGAGAATAATCTATAGGATGATAGATATAGTGGAGCTATCATAGCGTTGATGGCCATAGCAGGTTGCTATTTTCCTAGATCGTTTTGAAGAGGAGTTTCTTAATGTAGATAGTGCATTGCTTCACGCTTTTGTTTATAGCGTTCTTTAATGGGATCATACCCATCACGTAAAACAGAACGCTTCAAATGGAATATGCTTGCGTTGTCAATTCACGGGCTTATTTTAAAGAAACATCTCTCAACGCTTGTTACACCCATTTCGCAATGGCGCCTGTGAATGGTATAATGATAAAACCATTGAGCACCCCTATCTTTATGCTTTGTAAAGAAGAAAGCCGACACCATCATATTATATGCTAACCGCCAATGTTAAGACAGGTCTTGGCGCTTGAGATAATTCATAAGAGGCATGCCTGCCTTCCTTTCTTATATAGTTTTTACTCACCCAGCTCTTCCCGCTTGTAACGTGCAAGCGAGAGGTTTTGGTTGATTCTATATAAGTTCAATATGTTCTCTAAGGTTGGGAAAGGTCGTGACCAATGTCTTAATTTGACATGATAATTTATCATTTTTATGTTAAGAGAGAGTCTCCCATACTGTGAGATCTCTTATTTTATCCCCTTTTATATTCAATCAATTAAAACTATTTTCTTTCATTTTACAAACGGATGGGGAGAGATAAAAACTGTTTAAGAAAAAAGTTCCTAATCTCTTATGAGCGTTTTCGATAGGCAAGGGGGAAGCACTTTGGAAGTGGCAAAGAGGATGATGGTATTGGCATGTGAAATTCTAAGTCTTTTAATGTTTTGTTTTATCAAGTTTTTGTACGATTTTATCAGAAGTCCATTGGGTTATAATATTGAGCATGATCAAAAGGATGATGACGATGGTCATGATGAAGGTATTATAGCGTTGATAGCCATAGCGGATTGCCATATCCCCTAAACCGCCTCCACCAAGATATCCAGCAAGTGAGGTGGCTCCTATGAGAGAAATGACCATGACTGTAAAACCTGTAATCAGGCTAGGGAGAGCTTCAGGAATAAGAACATGTCTGATAATTTGAAGACGGCTTGCCCCCATAGAGCGGATCGCTTCAATAAGACCGTTTTCAACGGTTTTAAAAGAGAGTTCCGCCATGCGTGCATAAAAAGGGATAGCTGAAATGGTCAGTATAAAAATTACAGCAGGCATTCCTATCCCTCTTCCTACAACGATACGCGTAACGGGAAGAAGATAAAATGCAAGAATAATAAAGGGAATGGCACGAATACTGTCAATGATCATGCTTAAAGGGCGATTGATGAGAGATGAGGAAAAAATCCCCCCGCGTGCTGTTGTGTGAAGAAGAAGACCAAGGGGAAGCCCTATAATAAATGCCATAAAAGAAGCACTAAGTGTCATCAATATTGTATCAATAACAGCTTGGGGAAGTTCATGAGACAGAACATTAAACATAGCCTAAGACCTCACAATATCGTCCTTTTTTCGTTAACCATTGAACAGCTTTTTCTAAAGCTTCTTTATCTTCTCCAGGAAGAGCCAAGAAGAGTCTCCCGATGGTTTCATCTTGAACTGTATCAATGCCACCATGCAAAATACGTGCTTTTAAACCACTCTCATTTTCTAGAAGATGAAGAAAAGGCTGCTGGGCAATTTCACCGGCAATATTAATTTCAATGACAGCTTCTCGCCCGATTGGTTTGAGATTTTTCGCAAATTTTTCAGGAAGTTGCGGGGTGACAAGCTTGAGCATGGCTATGGTTGTATCGTCTTGCGGTGATGTAAAGATGTCTTTCACACGTCCTTCTTCTACAATGTTCCCCTGATTAAGAACAACAACGCGATGCGCTATGGTGCGCACAACTTCCATTTCATGGGTGATGATCACAATCGTGAGATTGAGGTGTTTATTAATATCAGCAAGGAGCTCTAGAATAGATTGTGTTGTTTCAGGGTCAAGAGCAGAGGTAGCTTCATCTGATAACAATATTTTAGGATTAGCAGCGAGCGCACGAGCAATGCCAACGCGTTGTTTTTGCCCCCCTGACAATTGTGCCGGATAGCAATATTCTTTCCCAGATAACCCAACCAATTCAATCAGTTCAAGGGCACGTTTGTGGCGTTGTTTTTTACTTACACCACTTAATTTAAGCGGCAATGCAATGTTATCAAGAATATTTTGCGATGAGAGAAGATTGAAATGTTGAAAAATCATCCCAATTCGTTGACGGTAAGGCGCCCATTCTATCTCTGATAGATTGGAAATATCAACACCTTCAAAAAAAATGGACCCTGCATCAATCTTCTCTAACCCATTTAAACAGCGGATAAGTGTTGATTTTCCTGCTCCACTGCGCCCAATAATGCCAAGGATTTCACCAGCATGGATATTTAAAGAGAGATTATTAATTACCGGAATACCAGCCGTTTTGTTAAAACAACGGCTGATGTTTTTTAAGGAGATAAGAGTAGGTTTTTCCATTCACAATTACTCGGACATTTGGCACAATTACTCGGACATTTGGCACAATTACTCGGATATTTGGCACAATTACCAAGATGTTTGGGCGGTTTTGCCAAAAATCTCTTTGATTTTTGCACGGATAAGATCGTTATTGTAAGCGGCAACTAATTTTTTAACCCATGGCTCATCTTTTTCGCTCGTGCGTACAACGATGATATTATCATAAGGATTATTTTTTGCGCTCTCCCATGCGACTACATCTTTTTCGAAGTTTAATCCGGAAACAATAGCCCAGTTTGTGTTTATAATTGCAAGATCAAAATCGTCAATAGCTCGCCCTAACATACCGGCATCGAGCTCACGAATTTGCAGGTTTTTAGGATTTTCGATAATATCAAGCGGAGATGCAAGAATATTATGAGGATCTTTTAATTTAATGAGACCTAAAGAATTGAGAAGAAGTAAGGCTCTTCCACCATTAGATGGGTCGTTCGGAATACCAACATGTGCACCATCACGAAGATCTTTTAAGTCTTTTATTTTGTGTGAATAAACACCGATTGGAGCAATAAATGTATAGCCGACAATTGAAAGTTTATAGCCACGTTGTTTCATTTGTTCATTAAGATAAGGGGCGTGCTGAAAAGCATTCGCATCGATCTCTCCTGCGTTAACAGCGTCATTAGGCAAAGCGTAATCAGAAAAATAAACGAGTTCAATATCTAAACCGTCTTTTTTAGCCTGTTCAGCAGCAGTTTTCCAAATAATCGCATCCCGCCCTTCCATAATACCAAGTTTGATTTTTGATTTGTCTGTAGCCATGACAAAGACCGTAGATAAAAAAAGAGCAAAGAGAGAGAGGAATAATCCTATAATCCGACTACGAGAAAAAAATTTTAATGTCATGTACTTTTAACTTTCTTTTCCAGGAGATTTTTTGAGGGAAGTGTCAATATGCTCTGTATTTTTTTAGGGAGATTTAAAGTTATACAAGCTTTAGAGAATATTCAATCACTTTTATTTTTCAAAGAGTATTATTTTTCCTTCTATTTTAGTTGTTTTGAGGGCTGATCATCATTCATTCTCAGAAATGCTCTGAAATTCGGGCAATCAATTCTTCTATTGCAATCATTTGTTGAGGGAACCAATGACACTTAAAAAACTTCTTTAAGGGACGATTGGTTGAAGAACCGGACAATCAGATGATGCTTTAGCCGTAAATTCATGAAGAACATACTGCGCAATCAAGATCAAAAGGCCGTGTTCGTGTAGGCGATAAAGAGAGATTTTGTTGCAATGTTGTGGGGTCTTTGGGGGGATAAAGGTTGCTGATCATTGGATTTAAACGCGGCAAATTTTTGTAAAGGCGAAATTTTGCCCTTCACATGTTTTAGAGAGGAAGAAAAATAATGTTAAGAAAGAAATTTTTATCAACAACAATGATTTTATGGGCTTTGGGAGCGTCAGAGGTGGCTGTGACTGCTTTTCACGCAGAAGCTGGAACCATTACAGGAACAGTTGCTCGTGTTGCATCAGGTCAGGTATCTTTACGCACAGGTCCTGCGACAGCTTATAAAGTTATCGCAATGGTTCCAATGGGAGCAAAAGTGCAAATTTATGGCTGCCTATCCAATAAAACTTGGTGTTCTCTTGGTTATCACGGAAAAGTTGGTTGGGCATCTGCACGTTACGTCAATGTTAACAATGTTCCTACCATTGCTTTTAAAAGGATGCCTGTAAAATCAAAAGCCATGGTAAAATCGCCAAAAGAAAAAGTAAAACAGGCTGTTTCCGACTTTAAAGCTCTTCCGGCGATTCAAAAAACACGGAAAAATATGCAAAAACTATACAGAACAGATGTGATTATCGATTCTACAGGTGTTAAAAAAAGGGATGAACGAACAATTTTAAATCCGTCGCAAAAAGCACAAGGCGTTTCTGTAAAGCACGTGAGTGCTTATAATCCCTCCTTTCCTAATAATGTCAATTACAAAAATTTTGAACGTAATGAAACGCGTTACCGTGTCGTGACCTATCCTGCTCGATAAGGGTAAAGTTAATTTCACAACCGGAATGACAAATAGGATCAGCAGCATAAAGCAAAAAATGCTTATGCTGCTGATCCTATTGTACCGTAAAATGGTATTAAGGCGGCAATGCTTAACTTAAGGTGGTGAGGCATTCAAGGATATTCAGAGTAAAATTTGTCAATACCTCGAATTACGGTTCTTTAGGATGGTGATATGAATCCTCAGCTGGAAAAGATTATACTGAAGAGAAGCCGGACTTTTGACAGACCGGTTAGGGCTCTTCATCTTTTCGGACAGGGCATTAATTTGCGGACTTAGGCTTTATCAAATTACGAGAAATGAGCAATTCAGCAATTTGAACGGCATTCAATGCTGCTCCTTTTCTTAAATTATCGGCGACAACCCAGAAAGCTAAACCATTTTCAACGGTGATATCTTCACGAACACGACTAATAAAGGTATCATCTTCTCCGGTACCTTCATAAGGTGTGGTATAACCACCATCTTCGTGTTTATCGATAAGCTGACAGCCTGGTGCATCGCGGAGGAGCGCTTGTGCTTCAGATGCGCTTAGTGGTTTTTCAAATTCAACATGGACGGCTTCGGCATGACCGATAAAGACAGGGACCCGAACAGCAGTGGCCGTTAATTTAATTTTCGGATCGAGAATTTTCTTCGTCTCAACCGTCATTTTCCATTCTTCTTTTGTATAACCATCTTCCATGAAAACATCGATATGAGGAATGACATTAAAGGCAATACGTTTAGTGAATTTTTTTGATGTAATTGGGTCTGCAACAAAAACTGCACGTGATTGTTCGAAAAGTTCGTCCATTCCTTCTTTACCAGCTCCAGAAACCGATTGATATGTAGAGACAACAACACGTTTAATGATTGCAGCATCATGGAGAGGTTTTAAAGCTAAGACCAGTTGAATTGTTGAACAATTAGGATTTGCTATAATATTACGCTTAGAAAAGGCATTTATAGCTTCGCCATTGACTTCAGGGACTATTAACGGAACATTGGCATCATAGCGCCACGTGGAGGAATTATCGATGACGACACAGCCGGCAGCAGCGATTTTAGGGGCGTATTCTTTGGAAATGCTTCCTCCCGCAGACATAAGACAAAAGTCTGTGTCAGAAAAATCGTAAGTATCCAGTGCTTTTACTTTTAAAGTTTTATCTCCATAAGAAACTTCTTGTCCTAATGAGCGTCGTGATGCTAGAGGGACAATTTCATGCGCAGGAAAACCACGTTCTTCTAAAATTGTAAGCATTTCACGACCAACATTTCCGGTCGCGCCGACAATTGCAACTTTAAAACTCATTTTCTATATACTCCTCATGTCTCTCCACATTTATTCCCCGTGCTATACTCAGGAGAGAGTGAGTTGGTCAAGGAACATCATTAAATTATATTTTTGATTTTCAACAACTCAATTTTGTGCACAGCAATCATCATCGTTAGCACAATAAATTGTTTTATTTCAAATGATACGTCTTTTTTAATCTTTCAGAATTGAAAAAATTGAATATTTTACGCTAAGCTATTATCTCTTTAGAAAACACTTTAATTAAGTGAATTCCTTATCTTCTGTCAATTGTTTACCTTCACACTTTTGAATTTTTTAAAGATGGTATTACGTATCGCGTTGGTGGAATCTTTTAATACTTTATCTGTTAATTGTTGAATTATTTGATTTTCTCCCTATGCCTTTAAAAGCGAAGCTTCCTATTACAGTCTGTAAACAGCTAGATTCTAGCGGCTTCCCATTTTTCACTTAAACTAAAGGCTCAACAAGCAGGCCTAAAAATATTTAAAAAGATATTGGGTATCTAAAAAACATTTGAATGTTTCAAGGAGGTATGCGTGCTTCATGCCCTCATACCTTAAATGATAGAATTTATGGCACAACAGAATAAACTTAAGTATCCATATATAGATAAATTCTTATGAAAGTTATACATATATTTTTTTCGTGTCTATTTTTTACTTTATATTTCTTATTTTTACTTTAATCCTATTTTGCTATAAATATCAATCTTTGTAGTATGGTGGTATAAGATCTTTAATCTTTCTCGATATATTTAAGTGTTTTTTTAGTGTGTGGGAATATTCTTAGGCTTGTTTGGAGAGCCTTTTGTTTAAGTGAGTCATATGAGTGGAAAGCCGTTGAACACTCCCAT
Organism: Bartonella sp. CL434QHHD; assembly: GCF_042195145.1. NCBI lineage: Bacteria > Pseudomonadati > Pseudomonadota > Alphaproteobacteria > Hyphomicrobiales > Bartonellaceae > Bartonella > Bartonella sp. CL434QHHD. The sequence continues at coordinate 16,135 of NZ_JBHINT010000017.1, forward strand.
ATTTACGTTTAATAAAAGAGCAAGTTAGCACCATCATACATTTTTTTAGCACCCAATGTCGTTACAGCTCTTGGTATGTGAGACGATTCAATAAGAGGTATGCCTTTTTGTACATTTTTACTCACACGCCAACTTTGCTTGTGTTGTGCAAACAAGAGATTTTGATTGATTCAATATAGAACACGTTTGAAATGAAAGAATTTTACGATATTCGAAACACTTATTCAATATCAATAACGTTAGATTATCATTATAAATCAACGTGCTATTTCTAAGTTAAACTCGTTAGAATTCGGATTATTTACAAATCAGATTAGATTAAGAATTTTCATTCTCATGAGGTGTGGGGAGACAGTCACAATTTTTGTCAAGATTATTAAGGATGTTGATTGTCCTTTCAGTGAATTTATGAAAATAAGGGGTTATTTTTTCATCAGAAATCAACTGCAAAGTTTTTTGCGGGTCAGTATTCTGAAATTTTTTAAAAGTAAATATTCTGCTTTGCTTGCTATTCTGTCATCACAATGATAGGGGCTCTCTTCTTTTTTTGCGCTATCAGCATAAAAGAAGGAAACGGGAACATCTAATATATGAGCAATTTCCTGTAAACGTCTTGCACTTACGCGATTTAAGCCTTTTTCATACTTTTGGATTTGTTGGAATGTTACGCCTAAATGACTTCCTAATTGTTTTTGAGAAAAACCCATGACGTTTCTTCTGAAGCGAATTTTTGGCCTAAAGAAATATCGTAAAAATGTAGATTTTTGGCTTTCACTTGATGTCCCCACCGGTTGCGAGCGCCCTCGCATTAGTATTCCGGGGTCTGGCAAAACATTGATTTATAATAATAAATCATTCTTTTTCAACTTGAATCATAACTCCGAATATAGTAAGATTTTCTCATCACAAACCCTCTCAGATTGAATCAATTAATATCACTTGCTTGCACGTCAAAAGCGGGGCTGGTGTGTGGGTAAAAATGAGGAAAGAAAGGAGTAAAAATGCCTCTTATGAATCGTCTTAATGCAAGGGCTGTCGCAACATTGGGGGCTGGCAAATATAATGATGGTGCCGGCTTGCTTCTCCATAAGCGTAAAGATGGTGGTGCTCAATGGCTTTATCGTTATACCATTCATGGTCGGCGCCGCGAAATGGGCTTGGGTGCGTTGCGAAATGTTTCTTTAAAAAAAGCCCGTGAATTAGCAAATCAATGGCGTTCTGTTTTGCATGAGGGGCGTGATCCCATTAAAGAACGTGAGAAACAAAAGCGTGAGGCAATAAGTAATCTCCATTATTTAAAAGACATTGCCTTAGATGCTTTTGAAAGTCGTAAAGCTGAATTAAAAGGAGATGGCAAGGCTGGGAATTGGTTTCTACCTTTACAACTTTATATTCTCCCCAAATTAGGCTGTATTCCTATTTCAGAAATTACACAAACAGAGATACGTAATGTTCTTGCTCCCATATGGCATACAAAAGCTGCAACAGCAGAGAAAGCAATAAATCGTCTTAATCTTTGTCTTAAACATGCTGCTGCTTTGGGGCTGGATGTTGATTTACAAGCAACAATAAAAGCACGCGCTCTTTTAGGGAAGCAACGCCATAAAGCACAAAATTTACCTGCAATGGATTGGAAAGATGTGCCTTCCTTTTATCAGTCACTCTGCAAAACAACAACCATGACACAACTGGCTTTGCGTTTACTTATTTTGACAGGTGTTCGTACACGCCCTTTGCGTTATATGCGTGAAGATCAGATTGATGGGGATATATGGACTATCCCTGCTGAAAGTATGAAAGGACGACGCGATGCTACAGAAGAATTTCGCGTTCCTTTATCATCAGAAGCACTAAAAGTGATTAAACAAGCACGCCTTTTATCTCGCAATGGGTTTCTTTTTTCTGCAACCGGTCGCGGTCCTCTTGCACAAAACAGCATGCTACAATACATGAAAAAAACTGGTCTGGAAGCTTGCCCCCATGGTTTTCGCTCTAGTTTACGTGATTGGCTCGCAGAAACAACCAATGCCCCTTATGAGGTCGCTGAAACCATTCTAGGTCATACGGTAGGGGGAAAAGTGGAGCGTGCTTATCGTCGTACAGACTATTTAGAACAGCGTCGTATTTTTATGGATAGATGGGCTTCTTATATCACTGGTCAAAACAATAAAAGTTGTGGATAGCTCTATGTCTCCATTTTCCTTATTTTATCCATAACGGATAATACAATCACAAATTATTGCTTCTCTTGATAAAAAATCACAAGATATTGTTTTTTTGCTGGAAAAGTTTGCTACGAATTGCTATTTATATATAGTTAATAAACAGTGATTCTATCATTTAATATAAAGGGGATTCCATGATTCCAAATGGACCACTCCTCACAGTACGTGAGAGTGCAAAACTACTTAATATAAGCGTTTCAACACTTTGGCGGCGGGTCGCTGATGGCTCGGTACCAAAGCCTTTAAAGATTGGTTCCTTAGCGCGCTGGTTACAATCTGACCTTTGCGATGTAATCGAAAAAGCAAAAAACCAACGCGGCAACGACGCCGCCTAAAGAAAACTTCGCCTTATAGGACAGACAAAGTATTTCGACTTTCGCAAATCCCGAAATAACAGAATCTGTCCTGTAATGCAAGTAGCAGGAAGGGATTTTATGCATTTTACAAATGCTACAACAAGCAATGCTTATGCATTGCATACAACAGCTCAAAAAATTACTTGTGCATTACGTGGAGTTTGGCATGGATATTATGGGATAGCCCGTTGTCCTGCTCATGATGATAGGCTGCCTAGCTTATCCCTTACCAATGGACATGATGGGCGCCTTTTACTCACTTGTTATGCTGGCTGCTCTTTTAGAGAGATCATACAAGCGCTCATTAGAATTGGATTGCTTGGAAAACAAGCCTTTTTTGATAAAGCTTATGATCAGACGCTCTCTTTATCCAAACAGATTTCTGCTGATCTCAAACGAGCAAAACAGAAAACAGAGAGAGCAAAAGCAATTTGGCAACAATGCCAACCAATCAAAAATACTTTAGCAGAAACCTATTTACGTATGCGGGGTATTACATGTGATTTGCCTACTGATTTACGCTTTCATAGCAAGTGTCCACACCCTTTAGGGATTACACTGCCCGCGTTGGTGGCTCTTGTTAAGGGCGCTGGCTCCTTTGCTATTCATAGAACCTTTTTAAAAGACAATGGCTGCAAAACAGATCAGAAACCAGCAAAAGCCATGTTGGGATCTGTAACAGGTGGTGCTGTGCATTTAAGTCAAGGCAATCCCAAACATCTGGTCAGTTGTGAGGGCATTGAAACCGGTCTGGCTCTTTTGTCTGGGTTTTTATCAGAGCCCGTTGATTTATGGGCTTCTCTTTCAACCAGTGGCATGATGCGTGTGAATTTACCCCATACAAAAGGACGTCTGACAATTGCAATGGACGGCGATGATGCGGGTCGTAAAGCAGGTTTTACCCTAGCTGCACGTGCTTATAGCCAAGGCTTTGAGGTCTTTATGATGCAAGCTCCAAAAGGAACTGATTTTAATAACGTATTACTTTCTTAAAAGAGGGAAACTATGAAAGATAGTAATTTACAAAACAAGAATGAAAATACTCCCGTCAATGATAACGATAATGTCTCTTTAAACGAAAATACTTGTTTAAAAGCCATTCCTTATGAAGTCGCCTTGCAACAAAACGGTTGGAAGGAATTACAACAGATTGAGAGTGCTCTTTTACCCGTTGAACCTTTTAATCCATTACAGCTCCCAATGCCATTCATGGAATATATTTATGACGTTTCAGAGCGTCAACAAGCTCCAATGGATTTTATTGCTGTCTCTGCTCTCTGTGCCTTGGCTGCTGTCATCGGCAATGGCGTGCGGGTTGCTCCAAAACAACATGATGATTGGACGATTGTCCCTAATCTCTGGGGCGCTCTTATTGGACAGCCTTCAACCATGAAAACACCAGCCATGAAAGCCGCTTTAGCTCCCATTACTTGCCTTCAAAAGGAATGGTATAAAGACTGGTTAAAGCAGAAAGAAAAACAAGAAATTGAAGAGAGACTTGAAACTTTAGATAAACGAGAAAAGGAAAGACAAGCCAATAAAGCGATAAGAAAAGGAGAGTGTGAAACTGCCCGTGCTCTTTTGTATGAAACCCTCTCTAAAGACAATGCGCATGATGATGATGTCTCTCGTTTTATCGTCAATGATGTGACCGTTGAAAAGCTTGGGGAACTCTTAAAAGAAAACCCCCGTGGTCTCTTAATGGTGCGTGATGAATTATCTGGTTTTTTAGCCAATCTGGAACGAAGAGAATATCAAACAGACCGTGCCTTTTATTTAACAGCTTTTAATGGAGATGATCAATTTACTTATGACCGTATCGAGCGTGGAACCATTTTTATCCCTTATGTCACTTTATCCATGATTGGAGGCATTCAACCTTCACGTATTATTCCGCTCATTCAAGCCATACACCGTGGAATAAACGATGACGGTTTATTGCAACGCTTTCAAATGATTGTCTGGCCCGATGACAATAAAGAGTGGCAATTGGTTGATAAACCGCCCAATCAAGAAGGGTGGCAAAAGTATGAAGGAGTTTTTCGCTCTTTTCGTGATAAACGCTTAGGGTCTCCCGAACAACCACTGATCATGCGTTTTTCTCCTAAAGCACAAGTGAAGTTTTATGAATGGTTCGAGCATCTTCATAAAGAGGCAAAAGGAGGTACTCACTCAGAAAGCTTACAATCGCATCTTTTAAAAATGCCAAAGACCATAGCAAGTCTTGCGTTAATTTTTGAACTTCTTGACGGTGGTGGTTTAGAAATTGGACTCTATGCCATTACAACAGCCTTGCGTTGGGAAAAATATCTGTTAAGTCATGTCAAAAGACTTTATGCGGCGGGGGATACATTAACAGCAGAGCGTGCAAAATTAATTGTCGAGCGTTGTGATCATTTATCTGATGTTTTTACAGCAAGGGATGTTTATAAACGTGATTGGAAATATTTAACAGACAATCAAACCGTTAAGCAAGCTTTAGAGCTTTTATGCCGTTGTAACTATATACGTGAAATCTCTGGAGACAAGAGCTCACAAGGCGGTCGCCCTACCATACGCTATGAATGGAATCCCTTAGTGACAAGCCATAAAACATCACACTGAGGCAATTGGGAAATCTTATAGAACATTAACAATATAACAGTGAACTCTTCAAAGCACTCCCCATCATTAGTTTTGGGGGGGTATGGGGGTTTTGGGGGGTCTTTTTACCCCCCCCCTTTATATATATTTTTTAGTCAAAAATAAAAGTTATTATATTTCAATAAGTTAATCTTTCAAATAAACAAACTATATTAAACATAACACATAAATACAATTTTTAATATATATCTAAGAGGGTTTTGTAGGTGTTTTGGGGGTTTTAAAAACAGACAAAACCTATCTATAAAATAATTCATAAAACCTATCAAAATACTTATTCTGATATTTTAAAGCCCATAGTGAATTTGTCTTGATTAACCATAAAACAAACAGCAAATTTCACTATTTTGCTGATCTGACCCCGTGTCATGGGCTGTGGATAAACAGCCTTTAAAAAACTTTTTGAAAAAATTTATCGGCTTTTGAATGACTTTAACTCATTTTGCACTCGATATTTGGTTTGAATCAATTTAATAAACTCCATTTTGATTCTTTTGAAGAGAATTAATCAATAGAATATATTGCCATGGAGTCTATTCTTTATGCTTCAATCTGTTAAGTCTGATAATGAACATGTCTCTTTACGCTCTCTCTTAGAATATTATCGTCAACAAGCAAAATCACCCCGTGAATTAGGAACCATGTTTGAAAACCTTGTCATGGCTTATTTGACAAACGACCCGCTTCAAAAGCAAGAATACGAAAAGGTTCAGACTTATTTGGAATGGGCGCAAGAGCATGGAGAAGATGGAACTGATATTGGGATTGATCTAGTCGCTACAGTCCGTGATGAAGGTGGCTATGCTGCCATTCAATGTAAATGCTATGATGCCTCTCACATAATTAAAAAAGAAGATATTGATAGTTTTATAGCAGCTTCTGGCAAAAAGATCTTTACGCGTCGTATTCTGATTGATAGCACCGAAACAGATTGGAGTGACAATGTTGAACTAACTTGTGAGGGGCAAGAGGTTCGTATTCAACGCATAAACCTTTTTGATTTGGAAAGCAGTCAAATCGATTGGGGGGCGTATAAAGAACAAGGACAAGCCGTTCTTAAAGAGCAACCCAAAAAAAAGCTTTTAGATCATCAAAAAGAAGCCCTTGAGAAAGTCTGTGAAGGTTTACAAGAAGCAGACCGTGGCAAGCTGATTATGGCATGTGGAACGGGCAAGACTTTCACCAGTTTGAAGATAGCAGAAACCATAGCAGGGAAAGGCAAGCGTGTTTTGTTTCTGGTGCCCTCTCTTGCTCTCATATCTCAAACAATCCGTGAATGGACAGAAGATACAGAAGTACCCTTGCGCTCCTTTGCCGTGTGTTCGGATACACAAGTGGGAAAACGTCGTAAGAATAAAAATGATGCTCTTGAATTTGATAGCTCTGATCTTGCCTTGCCGGCTACCACGGATGCAAAAGAACTGGCTAGTAAAGCGGGTAAGGTTTCACATGATCTGATGACCGTGGTGTTTTCTACTTACCATTCCATTCAAGTGATTTCTGATGCGCAAAAAAAGTATGATTTACCCGAATTTGATCTGATCATCTGTGATGAAGCGCATAGAACCACTGGGGCTTCATTGGGAACTGAAGACAATGAATCTGAATTTATCAAGGTTCATGATAACAGCATCATTCGAGGTAAAAAACGCCTCTATATGACAGCAACCCCTAAGATCTTTACCGATGATGCCAAAAAGCAAGCCAATGAGATCAATGCCGTTCTCGCCTCTATGGATGATGAAGAACTCTATGGAAAAGAGCTTTATACCTATACTTTCTCAAAAGCCGTTCAGAATGAACTTTTAGCACCTTATAAGATTATTGTTTTGGGTGTTAATGAAGAAGAAGTAAGTCAATCCATTCAACATCTAATGACCGATGAGAATTATGAACTTATTCTTGATGATAAAACCAAGATTATAGGCTGTTATCAAGCCCTTGCCAAAATAGATCTAAAGGTTGATTTAAGTGATGACCCTAACCCTATGCGGCGGGCTTTGGCTTTTTGTAAAGATATCAAGACGTCTAAACGCATTCGTAAAACCTTCAATTCTGAAGAAATACAGGAAGAATTATTTAATCTTCATCAACTCTATAAAGATACCCCGCCTCTTCAGTGTACCTTTGATCATATTGATGGAACACAAAGTGCCAAAATGCGCAATAAAGCCCTTGATTGGCTTAAGGAAGATGTGGGGGAAAATACTTGCCGTGTGCTCACCAATGTTCGGTGTCTGTCTGAAGGGGTGGATGTGCCTGCTCTTGATGCCATTATGTTTTTACACCCGCGCAAAAGCCAAGTGGATGTGATACAGGCGGTGGGGCGTATCATGCGCCGTGCAAAGGGCAAGAAAAGAGGCTACATCATTTTACCCGTTGGGATCCCTGCTGGGGTTTCTGCTGAACATGCTTTACGCTACAACAAGAGATACAAGGTGGTCTGGAAAGTGATCAATGCTTTGCTTGCTCATGATGAGAATTTTGAAATCACCCTTAACCAGATGATTTTGGGGCAAGATGTTAGTGATTCTTTGGAGATTGTCGCCTTAAAGAGCATGACCGCTGTTGAGGATAAACTTCATATTCATGAAAAATCAGAACATATGGGGCTTGAGATTGGAAAAGCCGCTCATGAACCAAAAACTATTCATAGCGTAACAGGAAGATTACCTTTTTATAAAGAGTTTCCCAATGCTCTGAAAACCCTTATTGCGAAGAAATTTGCTATTGCGGACTATTGGGAAAATTGGGCGGGCAATGTTGCTGAGATTGCACAAAACCATATCACGCATCTCCAAAATCTGCTTTCTGATGAAAACAGTGAAGCCTTTCATGCTTTTGATGTCTTTCATAAAGAACTAAAAAACAACTTAAACAGTGAAATCAAGCAAGAAGAAGCGATTGAGATGTTAGCGCAACATCTTGTCACGCGTCCCGTGTTTGAAGCTTTGTTTGAAGGAAATGAATTTGTGCAAAACAATGCCATTTCGCAAGCCATGGAAAAAATCTTAACAGAACTTGATAAAACCAATATCGAGGAAGAATCCAAGGAATTACAAGAATTTTATAACAGTGTAAGGCTTCGTGCTTCTGGGATTACCACACCACAAGCAAGGCAAAATCTTATTATTACGCTTTATGAAAGCTTTTTTGCCAAGGCATTTAAGAAAACCACGGATAGGCTTGGGATTGTTTATACGCCCGTTGAGGTTGTTGATTTTATCATTCATTCTGTTGATGATGTGTTGCGTAATGAATTTGGCAAAAGCTTGGGATCACGGGGTGTTTCTATTCTTGACCCTTTCACTGGAACGGGTACCTTTATCACACGGCTTTTACAATCAAAACTCATCAAACCAGAGGATATGGAATACAAATTCCGTCATGATATCCATGCCAATGAAATTGTTTTGCTTGCCTATTACATAGCAGCGATTAACATTGAATCGACTTATCATAGTATCATGAAAGGTGAGTACATTCCTTTCAAGCATATTGGTTTGACCGATACTTTCCGCATGCTTGAAGAAAAGAACCTTCTGCAAAAATTATTCAAAGAAAACAGTGAATATTTAGAGCATCAAAAGAAACTGGATATTAAAGTTATTTTGGGCAATCCTCCTTATTCGGTAGGACAAAAAAATGAAAACGATAATGCAAAGAACAGCCCTTATCCCATATTAGATGAACGTATCCGTAAAACTTATGCTGCTCAATCGAAAGTAACGAATATACGAGCACTTTATGACAGCTATATCCGTGCTATTCGCTGGGCTAGTGACCGTATTGATAATGCTGGGGTAATCGGATTTGTTTCTGGTTCTGGTTACATAGAAAAGCCAACAATGGACAGCTTACGAAAATCTTTAGCCAACGAATTTACGAGTATTTATGTACTTAATTTACGAGGTGATATCCGTAAAAATATGATGAATAAAAATAACGCTCAAGAAGGTGAAAATATTTTCGGCAATGGTAGTATGACTGGTATTGCGGTAACGCTATTTATCAAAAATCCCAATACTATTGGACCTTGTAAAATTTATTATCATGATATTGGTAATAATCTTTCCACCGAAAAAAAACTTGAGATGCTTCAATCCTTTGGTAGTGTTGGTGGTATTACACGTAAACAAAGCTGGCAAATGATTACACCGGATAAACATGGTGATTGGATTAATCAACGTGATGATAGTTTCAAGACATTCCTAGCTCTAGGTGTTAAAAAAGGGCATGATAAAAAACTGTTTGAAACTTATTCCCGTGGAATTATGACGAGCCGTGATGCGTGGGCATATAACTCAAGCCGTGAAACTTTAAAAAAGAACATGAGTAATATGATTGCCTTCTATAATAGCGAAGTAGAACGTTTTAATGATACTTATGTACATACTGATCATAAAATACGTGAAAAGGCTGTAAATGATTTTGTTAATGCCGATGAAAGAAAAATCAGTTGGAGCCGTGCTCTTAAACAAGACTTAGTAAAAGGAAAGATTTTTGAATTTGAAAATGCATGCCTTACGCAAAGTTTATATCGTCCTTTTATACAGCAATGGCTCTATTATAATCGCATTTTCAATGATATGGTTTATCAAATGCCGTGTATATTCCCGATGGGAAAAGAAGTGGAAAATAGAGGCATTCAAATTACAGGTATAGGAGTAAATGGTTTTTCTACTCTGATGATTAAAAATTTACCTGATCTTAATGCAATGGTTGCTAGTCAATGTTTTCCAAGATATATTTACGAAGATACTACGGTTTCAAAAAGTAAAAGTGAAAAACAATCCCATTTATTTGCAAATTCTACAGAGAAAAACACAACATCTGGTTTACAGAGACGTGATGCCATTACTGATGAGGGGCTAGCACATTTTAAAGCCGCTTATCCTAATGAAAAAATCACTAAAGATGATCTATTCTATTACGTTTACGGTTTGCTTCATTCGGAAGATTATCGCTCTCGTTATGCTGATAATTTATGCAAAGAATTACCTCGCATTCCTTGTGTAAAGAGTGCTGATGATTTTTGGAAGTTTGTAACAGCAGGGCGTGAACTGGGTCATTTGCACGTAAACTATGAAACTGTAGAGCCGTATCCAGTGACCTTTAAAAAGGGTAATCCAAAACAGACAGAGATCTCTAATCCAGAAAAGTTTTATTATGTGACTGAAATGAAATTCGCAAAAATTAAGAATAGTAAGGAAAAGGATAAATCGACTGTTTTTTACAATAGCAATATTACCATGACAGATATCCCTAAAGAAGCTTATGAGTATATCGTCAATGGTAAACCCGCTCTTGAATGGGTTATGGGGCGTCAATGCGTTAAGACTGATAAAAAGAGCGGCATTGTTAATGATGCCAATCGCTATGCTGTTGAAACCATTGGCAACCCTGCCTACCCTCTAGAGTTATTTCAGAGGGTTATTACCGTAAGTTTAGAGACAATGAAAATCGTTAAGAACTTACCCAAATTGGTATTAAGAGAAACTGAATAACTTATAAAGCATGCTCACGTAATGGGTATGATAAACGCATAAAGGGGTATAAGGTCTTATACCTATAGGTTCCTATACCCCTTTATACATTGCTTACATATAATCTTTAAAAGGATAATTTATCATGCGTTATTCTAAAAAGAAAAAACTTGCACTTTTAGATACTCTCATTTGGATTGCTTTAAGATTTATAAGAAACCCCATCTTAAATAGAGTTAGATTTTTTTACATTGCCTTTAAGAGGTTATACCGTAATCTAAAATGATAGCTTTGTTTAAAGAGAGTTATATATATTCATTTTCTTATATTACTTATAGGTTTTGTCTGTTTTTAAAACCCCCAAAACACCTACAAAACCCTCTTAGATATATATTAAAAATTGTATTTATGTGTTATGTTTAATATAGGTTGTTTATTTGAAAGATTAACTTATTGAAATATAATAACTTTTATTTTTGACTAAAAAATATATATAAAGGGGGGGTAAAAAGCCCCCCCAAAACCCCCATAACCCCCTAAACTCATAACCATAATAGTCTTAATAGGATTTCTTATCATTATAAACTGTCTTTTGAAAGGCTTTAAAGGATCACATGCTTTTTTTAAGACGTGTTTTAATCACTCACTAAAATCATAAGGTTATCTATTTAAATGAACTGATAAAATTCATACAAGGGATTTTAATAACGTAATCAGTTTTTACTTTCATACGCTTTTCATAAGACACGTTTTAATGACACACTAAAATAATCTAGTTTGTCAGTTCAATTTACTGACAACTGACAAATATATATTATTGATTGTATTTATGGGTTGTATCTTAATAAGGGTTGTATCATTGAAATACTAACATATTGAAATATAATGTTTTTAATTTTTTATCTCATTAAAAAAATACTATAGGGGTTAGAGTTAACTGACTAAACTGACAAAAATGACAAAAGTCTATTAAAAGCGATTTTGCTCATCTCTATAATTATTATTCTCTCTTTAGATATTTTCATAACGGTTTATAAATCACAATTATCCTATTTATCATTTCTCTTATAAAAATGAAAAATGATGCGGTGGCTATAAAGAAGATAACAGCTATAAAGCACGCGTGAAAAAAGCAGGCTTTCATAATCACATGCAAATGAACACATTGGTTATAAAAACAGTTCCTATAAAAAGCTGTTAAGTTGCAAATGTGTTATTAAAAGAAATTAACAGAAATCTTTAAAAACCATTTAGCAAAAAACATGATAGGTTGTAAAGATAAAAATACGCATGATGAGAGCGTTTTTAAATATTATAAATGTATAGATTCAGAAAATAACGCAATCGTTTAAGAAAGCCCATAATATAGCTTTAAAAGCACATAAATATAAAAGAAGAAGTTGATAAGCATAATATATTATCAATACACAACGTATTTAAAAAATACAAAAAAATATCAAAAAAAGATAAAATATCGTTTGACAATAAATACGTATTTTGTTATATAAATAATCAAGTGCTAAAAACACTATATGAATAGCGAGTAAACCACGATAAGGTTTCTCCCATTTCTTTAAAAGACTGGCTTTCTTTTATGCTTTAAGAGCGTATAATGATTATGTCGGGTGTAGCTATGCCATACAATACCCTTCGCGAGGGAAAAGCATAGCGGCGGACTATTCACCGTGTTTTTAGCGCCCGGCGCCCTTTTAGGGTTGTCAATTAAAAACTCTATTGAATAGGATTACTAGCATGAATGCTACAGTTAAAAATCAAAAAACATCTCCAAAATATGAACTTACTAATGAAAACCGCGTTGTTAACGGTGTGACTTTACACCGCATTAAAGCTTTAAGAGATTTTGATGATATAAAGGCGGGGGACCTTGGCGGCTTTATCGAAAATGAAAGCGATCTATCCCATGATGGCAATTGCTGGGTTTATGATGATGCTATGGTTATCCAAGCAAGCGTTTCCGAAAATGCAAAAATACGCAATAATGCCTGTGTTGTGAATTATGCTAAGGTTTATGGTAATGCCGTGATTAGTGATAAGGCATGGGTTTTGAGTAATAAAGCACATGTTTATGACAATGCAATCATTAATGGCAATGCAAAAATTGGTGGCTATGTTTTTGGCAATGCCGTTGTGAGTGATAATGCCGTTATTACTGAGGGGGCTCTTATTTACGATAATGCCCGTGTTTATGAAAATGCTCATGTGAGTGGGCTTGTGTTTAATGATGCCCATGTCTATGGGAAATCACGCCTTGCTGCGTGGTCAAAAGCTTATGGCAATGCTCATGTTTTTGATAAAGCTATAATTTATGATGGGAGCAATATTTATGACAATGCCAAGGTTTTTGGCTCGGCGCGTGTTGGTCCTTTTGCAAAAATTCATGATAATGCTCATGTGAGTGGGAAAGCACAAATTTGCCAATTTACAACGATTTATGGCAATGCTGTGCTTAAAGAAAATAAGAAATTTTCTGAAGATGTCTGTGGTGCTGATCAGGATATAAATAAAGTTGCGTAAATAACGCGCGGGCGCGGCGGGGGCGCCCCTCTTTAAACATTTCATTCTAAAATTCAAATCTTTTTATAAAGGAATTGTGCTATGCAAAAAAAGTTTGCACTCACAAATGAGACACGTGTATTTAATAATCAAACTCTTTATCGCATTCAAGCATTAAGGGATTTTGACGATGTTAAGGTTGGTGCCTTGGGTGGTTTTATTGAAAATGAAAGTAACCTCTCTCATAATGGCAATTGCTGGGTTTACGATAATGCTCTTGTTTTAAATCCTGCCCATATTTATGAAAATGCCAAGGTTTTTAATAACGCTATTATAATGGGTAGTGTTTATGGCAATGCCCATGTATGTGACCGTGCCCGCGTTTATGCAAATGCTCATGTTTATGACAATGCGCATCTTTCTTATAATGCTTGGGTTTATCATCAGGCGCGGGTTTATGGCAATGCAAAATTATCAGGAAATGCTCGTATTCATAGCAAGGCGGTAGTTTATGATCATGCTGTTATCAGTGGCGCGGCTAAAATTTATGGCAAGGTTTATGGGAATGCTAGCGTGGGCTGTCATACTGATGTTTATGGCTCTGTTTATGGTAATGCGAAAATCTCTGGTTATTTCGTGATTAGAGGTAATGTATATGGCAATGCAAGATTAAAAAGAGATAGTGATTTATATTGGGTTCCCATAAATTGTGAGGTTTATGAAAACGATACCGTTGTAAAGATTATTGAAAATAACGCTGCGTAAATAATGCGCGGGCGCGGCGGGGGCGCCTGCTTTCCAACTCAATTTTTCCATTTCAAATTTTATCAAACGTTTATCACATTAGATTGTGAGGGTCTTCTTATGTGCAAAAAATATGAATTAACCAGTGAAATCAAAAAAATCAAACATGCTCTTACTCGAAATATTATAAACCTTTATCGCATTAAAGCTTTAAAAGATTTTGATGATATAAAGGCGGGGTCTTTAGGCGGCTTTATTGAAAAGGAAGTCAACCTATCCCATGAGGGCAATTGCTGGGTCTATGATGAGGCTTGTGTCTATGGTCATGCAAGGGTGTATGATGATGCAAAAATACGGCATTATTCGCAAGTCTGTGGTCAAGTTTATGGCAATGCTGAAGTCTATGGAAAGGCTTTTATCTCTCAATATGCAAAAATTTATGACCATGCTTTTGTCTATAGCAATGCTCATGTTTATGGCAATGTTTATGGGTATGCTCATGTGAATGGTAGTGCCCGCATTCTTGCTGATGCTCATGTTTATGGCAATGTTTATGGGTATGCTCATGTGAATGGTAGTGCCCGCATTCTTGCTGATGCTCATATTTATGACCATGCGCATGTTTCTTATGATGTTACGGTTTTTAGTTATGCACGCGTTTATGGTCATGCCAAGGTTTGTGGCTCTGCTTGCATTTATAGCCATGCAAAAGTTTATAATTATGCTGTTATTAATGGTCGTGCTAAAATTTATGGCAAGGTTTATGGAAATGCTTGTGTGAGTGGCTCTTGTGAGATTTATGGCTCTGTTTATGGCAATGCTAAAATCTCATATTGTGCAACGATCTGGGGGCGTGTTTATGGCAATGCAAAAATCAATAAAAAAAGCAAAGTAAGGTTGGTTCCAAAAAAATGTGAGGTTTATGAAAGGGATAATGTTGTCAATATAACTGATAAAACAGAATAAAGAACGGCGTGGGGGGCGTGCTTTCTTTATGGTTATAAACGCATATAAAACGCATTGCTAATAAACATATCATAAAAGAGAGAGTTTAAAAAAGAAAGCCGTGCCAAATGATATGACGCGGCTTTCAAATAGCGTTTCTTATTGATTAAAATGAATCATCCACAATGGAGTAATGAATGCATATATCCAAAACGTATCATATTGCAAGCGCTCTATGAGAGATATGAAAACTTATCAAAAGAAACGTAAACGATGCGTATGATCTTTAATCACTTATTTGAATAAGAGAGCCTATAAACGCTTTTCGTTGCTATCAAACGTATCAAACATAACGTCTTTATCTTTAAAGAGATTCATTTAAAACAAAGCACATGATCATGACGCTTCTTTTAAAAACGTTTCAAAATATTAAGCTCAAAATCGAACTGAGTGAATTAAAAGAACGCTTTGTCTAAAATCAAACAAATCAAAAGCAAATGCTTATTAAACAAATGTCTTTTTAAAAACGTTCTTTTACATTTATGAACATTGGTTTTTAAAACAATCTCTCATAAGACAATAAACAACCGCTTTTATAAAATGTAAGGTTTTCAAAATTTTGCTCTGCTGTGAAATCTAGATCTTCGTTTTTCATAAATGAAACGTTCTTAAGAGCAAATGATAACTAAGTTACAACTGTAATAAAAAAAAGTTTTAAGGTTTCGTATAAAGATCTCATTTTATGTTTCAAACGTTTAAAGGTCCATTTAAAGAGGTTCTCATAAGCGTATTTGTACTTTTCTTTAAAACCTAATTTCTTTAAATATTAGCCGGTCCATTTTGGGGATGTTATCTTAGAATAGAGCATTCTTAAATATTACAGCTTTTGATTCAAAATTGAGTAAAATCCCATACCTTATGATGTTACAACGGTTTTGAAGTTTGTTTGCTGATCTTGTCTAAATAGCTGCCCCCAAATTTGGAAAGAGCTCTTTTGGTTTCGTATTTTTAAACTATAACTTTTAAAACGTTTTTAGTACCAAATCTAAAGTAAATAGTAATTCTACTGCCATGGCACTATTTGCTTCCATTTTTTTGTGGAAGCGAATAGTTCCATTCTTAAAGACTAGCCTGCAATCTATTCATTAAAAGGCTTTTCATTTCATAAGATATAGCATTTTGAATTTCATATCTGTTGTGATGATAGGATCTGTATAATGCCTGCCTATCGTTTTCTAAATTTTTAGAAAGCGTTTTAAATATGATTTTGTCTTTAAATCTTTTTATGCAATTTTATAAATTAAACTTATAAGCTTATAATAGTTTCGCTAAAAATTTAACGAAATTAAAAAAGTCTATATTACTAACTTCAATGCGATTTTTAAGTGATAAAAACGTATCATAAAACTTATAAACTGTTATGAATGATAACAGCTTTTCATTTCATTTGAATACACACATGCGTTATAATCTTTACATCATGATTTGCTTTTTATGCTCTATTCATACATGGCAATCTTATATCAAAAATGGTCAAATGAATCATGCATAAAAATGTGGATTCTTAAGTGGATTCATATAAAATAATTGTATATAACACACTGAATTTATTATGTTTTTATGGAATAAGCGTTTCCGNATGTGGATTCTTAAGTGGATTCATATAAAATAATTGTATATAACACACTGAATTTATTATGTTTTTATGGAATAAGCGTTTCCGGGGTCTGGAAGTGCTGACTCAAAACAGCCCCTTGCTTTTAGTGCTGAAAGCACTTGGACATAACAAGAGCCCCCGGAAATTCCGGGATATCCGCAAAAGCGGTTTTATTTCTAGTTTGAGTTTTTCGGGCTTCCAGACCCTATTTGATTGTCGCGTATACAACCAAAAACACAAGCCTCCTTCATAAGGCAATTACTTTCAATCGTCAATTGAAATTACAACAGTGTTTCTTGTTTGTTTTTTCAAGTTTTCACGTAATTAATGCGTATATTATACATAAAAATATTGCTTGAGATACTTTAGATACTTGTAAAAATTGTAAAGCGAAATTAAAGGGTGATGGCAAGGTAATGGGGTGATTTTCTCCTTTACGATTTTATGTTTTCTCCCCAAAATTAGGCTGTTTCCCCGCTTTGAAAAGTAAACAAACAGATAAATATTCTTGTCCCGATATGGTATACATAAGATGATACAGCTTATCGTTTTTCTTCATCTTAAATCGAGGTATCTCAAACATGTTGCTCGTGAAGGGTATAACGTAAAGTTCATGAAATATAACAATCTTATATTTAATAAATAAATTTCATTTACCTGAGTTGGTTCAAAATGTTATTATAATTCTTGCTTTTAAGAAGTTCAGAAGAGCCATTTTTATTCCCTTTTTTAATTGTTTTTGTTCAGATGCTTGTGTGGTGCAAGCGAATGTTTTTGATTGCTTCAGTATGAACAGGCTGGAATGAGATGAATCTGATGATATTTTTGGCTTTTGTTACAAGGTGTAAAGCGATATAAATATCTTTATTGTAAAACTCTTTTTTCAGAAATCGTAGATATTGAGATATCATATTGATAGAGGATTGATAGCAGTGGGCTTGTAGAGGAAAATTGCATGAGGGTTTTTTATTTTTTATGCGTTATTTCTTCATTGTTTTGCAAAGGGCGCGCTTCTGAGGCAAGCATAATGGGAACGCCATCACGAATAGGATAGGCAAGTTTGGCTTTGAGAGAAATGAGTTCTTGTGTTTTTCGGTTGAAAGAGAGAGTGCCTTTCGTTATTGGGCAGACGAGCAATTCGAGCATTTTGGGATCTGTGGTCATTTTTTTCATGTTGGGACATTCATTAGTTTAAGCGGTAATCTGTTCTTGTTTGTTTCATGAGTGAGCGCTCTGTTAATGCAAGAAGAGTTTGGGCACGGCTTTCGATATCTGGAGCTTCAAGGAGAGCTTGTTTTTCTGCTGGTGTAAAGGGGATAAGGGCTGAAAAAGCATTAACCAATATAGGTGTAGGGGCTTCTATGATACTGCTCCAATTATATTCCATTTCATGTATGGTTAGATATTTTTCTACAACGTCGAGTAAGTTCTCTCGGTTAATGTTTTCTTCAATATCAAATTCTTGCAAGTCTTTTATGTTTGATTGGATGAGAGCTGTTCGATAGGATTTTGTGTTTGTCAATTCTTGTTCTAAGGTGAAGCGGCAAACACCTTGTAAGATAATGAACAGTTGTCCATTTCCTGTTTCACTGTAGTTTGTAATGCGCCCTATACAGCCTGTTTTATAAAGTTGTGTAGAGAAGCGGTCTGTATCCGATGAAAGTGGTTGAATAATGCCCAATAGACGATCAGTTACCATAACGTTTTCAATCATTTCAAGTGATTCTGGTTCAAAAATGTTGAGTGATAAAAAACCACCGGGTAGTAAGAGTGCACCTTCTAAAGGAAAAAGAGCAATTTGCTTTGGAAGATCATTTTCGCAATTGTAAGAGATATTACCAGCTTTCATGAGTATTTTGTCACCTTTGTTCGGTAGTTTTAGTCTGTAGATAGTCGCAATTTATGACACTATGGAGTAAAGCAGAAAAACCACTTCTTGTGCATTAAAATCATACTTATAAAATACTTGAAGTCCTTAATTCTAAAAAAGAATATGAAACCCTATCTTTAAGGTTGAACTGCGCGCGAAAGAATATTGCTTTGCGATCTTTTTAGTGTGTGACGTTTTGCATGATTTTCAAGAGGTATTTTTGTTTATAGCTTTTGATTTTTGTCTTAAATTTCCTAAAATGTGTTCCTTGCAATTTTTGTAAGGTTCAAAAGGACACTATTATAAATCTTTTGAAGCAGCTTATGCAAGTTTTAAAATGAGAACATTTTCATCACTTTACTAATGACAGTGTGATAAAGATAGGCTATAGGTTAAAATATGCTGGAAAGAGCGTTATTGTTTCTTTCATTCTTTTGCGGGAGAGTGCAGATTGCAAATTTTCGCATTGCCGCCGAAGGGGAAATAGCCCATAATCTCTCAGGCTTTAAGGACCGTAAAAGGAAGAAGGCAGATCTGGAAAGTCGGGAGAACCCGCGCCGAAGGTGTAAGCGAAAAATCTTTTCGCGAGTCTCTCAGGTTGATGACAGAGGGGGCAGAGACGGCCATATTCTGTGGGCGTTAGCGCAGCTTTGGAGTTATTATGGGCACAACACAAGAAACATCTTTTTTAAAAACACTTCCTTTATATGATTTGCATGAAAAAGCAGGAGCAAAATTTGGTGCTTTTGCGGGCTGGAACATGCCTTTAACTTATCCTCTTGGCGTTTTGAAAGAACATCTTCATACGCGTGCACATGCAGGACTTTTTGATATTTCTCATATGAAATTAATTGCGGTTGAAGGGGCACAAGCCGTGGAATTTTTGTCCTATGCTTTTCCCATTGATGCAGCAGCTTTAAAGATTGGGCATTCACGGTATAATTATTTGCTTAATGAGCAGGCTGGTATTCTTGATGATCTTATCATTACCCGTTTGGAAGAGGGCCGTTTTATGTTGGTCGCCAATGCTGGGAATGCACAGGCTGATTTCGTAGAATTGGAAAAGCGTGCGGTTGATTTTGAATGTCAAGTGATTGCCCTTGAAAGGGTATTGCTTGCTCTTCAAGGTCCTGAAGCGGCAGCTGTTCTTGCTGATGCCGATTTACCAGGGAATGAATTGTTCTTTATGCAAGGATTCGAACCACAGCAGGATTGGTTTATAACGCGTTCTGGTTATACGGGAGAGGATGGTTTTGAAATTGCTTTGCCTATAGGGCATGCGCATATGTTGGCTGAAAAATTGCTGAGTGATTCTCGTGTTGAGTGGATTGGACTTGCAGCACGCGATAGCTTGCGGTTGGAAGCAGGGCTGTGTTTGCATGGAAATGATATTACCCCTGATACGACACCTATTGATGCGGCTCTAATATGGGCTGTTCCTAAAAATGTTCGAGAAAAAGCACAATTTTATGGTGCAAAAGCTTTTCTTGAAGCACTGCAAAAAGGACCTGCTCGTTGTCGTGTTGGATTAAAACCGCAAACGCGTCAACCTATTCGTGCCGGTGCGGTGCTTCTTGATGATCAAGGTAATGAGATTGGCGTTGTAACATCAGGTGGTTTTGGTCCTTCTTTTGATGGTCCTGTCGCGATGGGTTATGTTCCTGTTGATTTTAAAGTTGAAGGGACACAAGTCTTTACAGAACTGCGAGGCAAAAAGATTGTACTATCAGTTCATTCACTTCCCTTTGTTGAACAACGTTATTTTAAAGGATGATTTTTTATGTCTAAAACTTATTTTACACAAGACCATGAATGGCTTAGCGTTGAAGGGCAAGTGGTGACTGTTGGGGTTACGCATTATGCGCAAGAGCAATTAGGGGATTTGGTTTTTGTTGATTTACCACAAAGTGGAACAAAACTTTCCAAAGGAGAGGCGGCGGCTGTTGTGGAATCAGTGAAGGCGGCTTCAGATGTTTATGCTCCTCTTGATGGTGAAGTGGTCGAAATAAATGAAGCCTTGGCTGATAATCCTGAACTGGTGAATCAGAAATCCGAAACAGAAGGCTGGTTATGGAAAATGACATTGCAGGATGAGACACAACTGGAAGGGTTGTTAGATAAAGATGCTTATAAGGCTTTGATTGGATGAGTGGCATGATCGAGCGTTCTTTTTCTTCTCGACATATTGGGCTGCGTCCTGATGAAACACAAAAAATGCTTGATATTTTAGAGCTTGATTGTGTTGATACACTCATTTCTCAAGCTGTTCCACACTCTATCCACTTGGGACGTTCATTGAATCTTCCAGAGGCTGCTAGTGAAGGACAAGCCTTGGAAGAACTCTCCAAGATGATGGAGCGTAACCATGTGCACAAAAGTTTTATTGGACAAGGATATCATGGAACTTATGTGCCTCCGGTTATTTTACGAAATCTGTTTGAAAATCCGGCTTGGTATACTGCTTATACGCCTTATCAAGCAGAAATTAGCCAGGGTCGTTTAGAACTTTTGTTTTATTTTCAAACATTGGTTAGTGAACTAACAGGTTTGCCTGTTGCTGCTGCTTCTCTTCTTGATGAAGCAACTGCTTTAGCTGAAGCCAATGCTCTCGCTTTTCGCTTTTCCCGTGAGAAAAAAACAAAAATTTCTCTTCAGAGCCTTTTACATCCTCAGATTTTGAGTGTTGCACAAACGCGTGCTGAAACACAAGGGATTCAGATTAGCCAAAATGGCGAAATTGCTTCTGATACAGCAGCAATTGTTTTATCTTGGCCAGATACAAAAGGCTCTTTTCATGATTACAGTGAGATCATAAAAGAGGCAAAGGAAAAGGGAGCTTTAGTTATCGTTGTGGCTGATCCTTTAGCGCTTACCCTTATGGAGCCACCGGCTCAATGGGGGGCAGATATCGTTGTTGGCTCTATGCAGCGTTATGGCGTTCCAATGGGATTTGGTGGTCCACATGCTGGTTACCTTGCCGTGAGTGATGCATTAACGCGGCTTATTCCAGGGCGTATTGTTGGTCAATCCGTGGATACGAGAGGGCGTGTTGGTTTTCGTTTAGCTTTGCAAACACGCGAACAACATATTCGGCGCGATAAAGCGACGTCAAATATTTGTACAGCGCAGGCTTTATTGGCTAATATGGCAACCGCTTATGCTGTTTGGCATGGGCCAAAAGGCTTACAAGAAATTGCGCAGCGAATTCATCATTTAACATGTCGTTTTGTTGCTGGTTTAGAAGCAGCAGGGGTTCATGTTGAAGGGAAAAGCTTTTTTGATTGTGTGAGTATTTCTGTTAAGGGAAAAGCGCGAGAGATTGCGCATCAAGCCAAAATAGGTGGACGCCTTATTCGTGTTCTCGATGATGACACTATTGCAATCAATTTTGATGAATTATCGACAGAAGAAGATGCTGGTGCTTTAGCGCAGCTTTTTGGGGCACAATTAGGCGATCAGGTTTCTCCACGACTTTTTGGAAAAAAACGGGATGCTGCTTTTCTTTCTCAGCCTTTTTTTCATGCTGTTCATTCAGAGACAGATATGATGCGCTTTTTGCGTCGTTTGGCGGATAAGGATTTGGCGCTGGACCGTGCTATGATCCCTCTTGGTTCTTGTACAATGAAGCTTAATGCCGC
The DNA here is from genome assembly GCF_042195145.1 of Bartonella sp. CL434QHHD. NCBI lineage: Bacteria > Pseudomonadati > Pseudomonadota > Alphaproteobacteria > Hyphomicrobiales > Bartonellaceae > Bartonella > Bartonella sp. CL434QHHD. The sequence continues at coordinate 38,213 of NZ_JBHINT010000017.1, forward strand.
GGCTGAACTAATGCCTGTAAGTTGGGCGAGCATGGCCAATATACACCCCTTTGTTTCACAAGAGGATGCAGCGGGTTATTTGGAGATGATCAATCAGTTAAATGCGTGGTTGTGTGAAATTACAGGATTTGCGCAAGTTTCTTTTCAGCCAAATTCTGGTGCTCAAGGTGAATATGCTGGTCTTTTGGCTATCCGACGATATTACCAATCACGGGGAGAACATCAACGTACAGTTTGTCTTATTCCTGCATCTGCGCATGGTACCAATCCAGCTTCGGCCCATATGGCAGGGATGGAAGTCGTTGTGGTAAAATGTTTAAGCGATGGTGATGTTGATGTAGACGATCTCAAAATGAAAGCGCAATTGCATAAAGATAAATTGGCCGCTCTCATGATTACTTATCCTTCAACCCATGGTGTTTACGAGGAAAGCATTAAGGAAATTTGTTCTATTATTCATGAAAATGGCGGACAAGTTTATTTTGATGGTGCTAATCTCAATGCCCTTGTGGGTCTTGCTCGTCCTGCGGATATTGGCGCTGATGTTTGTCATATGAATCTTCATAAAACATTTGCTATTCCTCATGGTGGTGGTGGTCCTGGTATGGGACCAATTGGAGTTGCTGCGCATCTCAAACCATTCTTACCAGGTCATGAACAGGATGGGACAACACATGCGGTTTCTGCTGCTCCTTATGGAAGTGCATCTATTCTTGCGATTACATGGATGTATATTCGAATGATGGGGGCTGATGGCTTAAAATATGCAACACAAATAGCCATTTTAAATGCCAATTATATTGCTGCACGTCTTTCAGCCGCTTATTCCATTCTTTATCGGGGCAAGCATGGACGTGTTGCGCACGAATGTATTGTGGATACACGCGTGTTGAAAGAGCAGTATGGGGTGAGTGTTGATGATATTGCAAAACGTCTCATTGATTATGGATTTCATGCGCCCACGATGTCGTTCCCTGTTCCGGGAACTTTGATGATTGAGCCAACGGAATCAGAACCAAAAGCAGAGATTGATCGTTTTTGTGATGCTTTACTCTCTATTGCTGAAGAAGCTAAGAAAGTTGGTAGCGGGGTTTGGCCAAAAGACAATAATCCATTGGTGAATGCCCCTCATACAGTGGCAGATACTTTAGATGATGCTTGGGCACGACCCTATTCGCGACAAGAAGCTGCTTTTCCCAACAGTTCTCTTGATCCAGCCAATAAATATTGGCCTCCTGTATCGCGTATTGATAATGTTGCGGGAGACAGAATGCTCATTTGTTCGTGCCCGCCATTGGGAAATACCTATTAAATAACAAATATGTATTTAATTTATTTATTTGCATAAACAAAAAAAGCCCACACATTTTGTGTGGGTTTTTTACTTGTTGATCATGATGGCGTTATTTGTCTATTTTCTAGAATTTTGCATTGTTTTTTTACAACATGAGCAAAATCGAAAAAGTCGACAAAAAAGCTGTGTTTTGTCGGCAATAGGCATGCTCTCCTTTGTCTTCTACCGTATGACATGGTTTTAGTGACTAGTCGGCATCGGTCTAGCCAGCTAATTCATGTAAACGAGAGTGAAACCTATGAGGATAGGGGCACGTCTGTTGCATGTGTTGTGATATACTACTTCTCACTAAGGTGACGACGACCGGTTGTAGAAAGAATAAAATCAAATTTAATGTTTTTGATGATAAAGACACGCGAAACTCTGTTGTTGCATCTTTTCGAGTCAAGAATTGTCTAAATATTTCTCTTTAATCTGCTTTTTATAAATATGACGCAAAAATATGTAAGAACACCTGTCAGAATGAGCAAACGCAAAGCCAAATGTATTATGGTTGTTTTTTACAAGGGGTCTTATAAAAAGCCGGCACATCTTTCCACTCCATTGCAGGTCAGTTTGTGACTTTACGGCGCTGTTTTTCTAAGAGCCCGTGTGCTTTCGCTGTTGCCTGTAAATCAACATCCAAACTTAACGCAGCGACATGTTTTAAGTTAGAGATTGAGAAAAAAAGAGCTTTATGAGTCGTTCCTGCTTTTGTCTGTCAGATGAGGGCGGGGGGATTGTGTATTTCTGTTGACGTAACCTTTGAAACTGGAAGACAATCTAATTTTGGGAAAATGTAAAGCCGTAAAGGTGAAAATCAATCCTCAGTTTGTCATCTCCTCTTAATTCAGCTTTGCGGCTTTCAAAAGCATTTAAAGCAATATTTTTTTAATAATGGGGATTACACATTGCTCCATACTTTATATTTATTGTGTTCTTTAGTGGGGGAATGATCCTCATGTAAAACAGAACGCTCCAAAAAGAATATACTTGAGTTGTTAATTCACGTGTTTGTTTTAAAGAGACACTTCGCTCCCAATCCCATTTCGCGACGGTGCTCGTGAATGGTGTAAGGGTAAATCCATTGATTCCCCACTATCTTTACGCTCTATGAAGAAGGAAGTTGGCACTATCATACACTTTTCCAGCGCCTAATGTTTATAGCCCTTGGCACTATGGTTCATAAGAGGTATTATTCCTTTCTTAAATCATTTTTATCTACACATAGTTCAGCTTGTGGTATGCAAGCGAATGATTTTAATTGGGCAGTTAATTTTAAAAACTTTGTAGTAGATGCTTTTTTGTCAATTTATGGGGAAAGGCTATGTTTTTGTATTTTGGGTGAAAGCTACTTCCATAAAACAGTCCATCAACTTGTCTGTTTTGAGATTTCTGTGAATGCACGGTGTCTATGACCATTCTATGTGGTTGATTGTTGTAAAATCTTTTGTAAAAGCCCCTCAATTTTCTAAAAGGATGATTTTTATCAATTTATTTTTTTTAAGAGTTTTTATGTGTAAATGTATTTATAGCGGGAGCCAAGAGATGTTAGAATTTCATTGGGAAGGGTATCGGCATCTATAGATACTTTTTCAAGTGTTTGATGGGGGCCAATGAGTTCTACCCAGTCACCTGTTTGAGGTTTTTGTTCAAGATCGGTCGTATCTACAATAATGGAATCCATAGAAACCCGCCCAACCATGGGAAGTTTGTGCCCGTTGAAATAAACTGTTCCTTTATTCGAAAGAGCACGGAGCCAGCCGTCTGCGTAGCCTATAGAAATGGTTGCAAGAGTGCTTGGTCTGTTGGTTATAAAGCTTTCTCCATAACCAATAGGTGCTCCTATATCAACAACGCGGCTTTGAATGACTTGGGCTTCAAGTTTTAAAACAGGTTTCAGAGGTGACGGGTGTTTTCCTCGCGGATCAACTCCGTAAAGTGCAATGCCTGGACGAACAAGATCAAAATAAAAATCTGATCCTAGAAAGATACCTCCAGAATTGGCAAAGGAAACTTTGCAAGCAGGCAATTGCGCAAGGATCGTTTTGAAAGCAGTCAATTGGGCATAATTTGATGGATGGGTATCATCTTCTCCGTTAGAAAGGTGACTAAGAATATATTTTATTTCTGCTTTTTCGAAAATTGTAGGGTGTTTGATGAGTTTTTGTAATTCTTTTTGATTAAGTCCTAATCGGTTCATATGGGTATCGATTTGAACAATTGCTGGAAATTTTTTATCTTTTTTTTGACAAATTTTTTGCCAATTTTCAATGGCATTCCAAGAGTTTAGAACAGGAACAATACCAGATTGTGCGACAAACTCTTCTGCTAAGTGTGGAAGTCCATTCAGAAGGGAAATCGTGACATTTGATGGTAAAATGCTTTTTAATTGGAGTGCTTCTATGATTTGGGCGACAAAAAAAGTGCGACAACCAGCTTGATAAAGGGCAGGAGCAATTTTGTGAGCTCCTAATCCATAGGCGTTTGCTTTTACAACTGCTGAACATTGTGTTGGAGCTACACGTTTGGCTAAAGTGATATAATTGGCAACAATGGCACTGACATCGACGGTTGCTACAGCTGCATAGAGTGATATATCTATTTCATCATTAACGGATTTTTTCATTTTAAAAGCTTATCTGTGTTCGTGAAATACGGGGTTTTTTGGTTATTTCATTGAGGTTCTTTACGATATAGGGAAAGGCACTATTTTCTATGGTCAAAATCATAAGAATCCTATACTGCCATTAAAGTCGTTTTTTATGTAAAATGCTACTTTGGATATAAGAGATACTTTAGTTTTATTTGTGTTGTTATCAACATGGTATCTTCTAATAATTTGTAAAACATAAACTTTTTACTTATTTTCCCTAGTTTAGGCATATAAAAAATAAAACATAGTTTATTGTATTGTATCATTTTGAAGAGTGCAATATTAGGCTGTTGTTGCTGGTGCGATTGTTTTGATTAAATATTGCACTGGCTGCTTATTCAGAGAAGATAAAATGATTAAATTAACCACGTTAAATCAATGCATTACAAGTTTTTTACCATGAGGGGAAAGATCACTTATCTGTGCAATTTTGGATGTCGTCTTATGCACTTAAAATTATTTTTGTTAAATGGAAAACAGTGTGTAAACATTTTCTGATACATTAAAAACTGTTGACTTAGAAAACCCGTTGATTTGGATATTATTTATTTTCAAGATGGATTGGGTATCCAATATTTACTTTCTAGTCTTTGATTGGTTTTAAGTGAAATCAATTTTATCGCTGATAGAGCGCGCTAGATTCATTTATTTAATTTTGACATAAAAGTGTTAACCTTGAGGCTTTTGTTTTAAGAAAATTGTTGGCAGATGGTTGTGCAAGTACTATATCACGTCAAGGATTCGAAATTTAACGTTCAATAAAATATAGGGAAGAGTATGAATACGTCTGCTACCAATGTTCCGTCAAGCATCAGCAGCGTTGCAAATTTTCCGATTCCTGAGAATGTGTTCGCCCTTACTGTCCAAGAGGTTTGTCACTACACAGATCGGTTATTTAAATTCCGTCTGAATCGTCCGGAAAGTTTTCGTTTTCGTTCGGGTGAGTTTGTTATGATCGGTTTGCCAAATGCAGAAAAGCCGATTTATCGCGCTTATTCGATTGCAAGCCCCTTTTGGGATGAACAGCTTGAGTTTTTTTCGATAAAAGTTCCAGGGGGACCTTTAACCGAGCATCTCCAAAAAATTAAAATTGGTGATACAGTTCTCATGCGTAAAAAATCTACAGGAACGCTGGTTCTTGATGCTCTTATTCCTGGAAAACGTCTTTATCTTCTTTCAACTGGGACGGGAATTGCTCCTTTTGCAAGCCTTATTCGTGATCCTGAAACTTATGAAAAGTTTGCAGAAGTTGTCCTTATTCAAACAACGCGCGAAAAGAATGAGTTAATTTATGCAAAAGATCTTGTTTCCTCTTTGCAACAAGATCCACTCATTGGAGAATATGCACAACAGTTGAGATTTTATCCTATGACTACTCGTGAATCTTCTGAGCATATGGGGCGTATTACGACGGTTATGGAAAGTGGGGACTTTTTTGAAACAACAGGCCTTCCTAAAATTCATCCTGATGAAGATCGGGTGATGATTTGTGGTTCCATGGCAATGTTAAAAGATTGCGCAAGGATGTGTGAAAGCTTTGGTCTTGTT
>NZ_JBHINT010000030.1:0-10078 GCF_042195145.1 Bartonella sp. CL434QHHD
TTTTTTTAAATAAAATAACCCAAACATTTCCAATAAAATATTGTAACAAAAAATCCTATTTCAAGACATTATTGGAAAAATAAGAAGCGTATAAAAGTTTCTTGCTGGATAGCAGCGGCTTTCAGATTATAATACCCCTCCCCTCACAACGGTTGCAACTTTTCTTACATATCGCAATGATGTCATGTAAAAGGCTAAAGATTAGAGTACATATTCTATAATCACCATTGCATAAATATCTTACACGCTTTATGCTTTTCCATGGGAGCAAAAGGAAGATGTCAATGTCATCTAAACTGACGCGTAACCAAACATTGGTTTTAAATACTTTAAAAAATGCAAAAGGGCCTTTAAGTGCTTATGCGATTCTCAATAACTTACGCGAAGAAGGTTTTCGCGCACCTCTCCAAGTTTATCGTGCGTTAGAAAAACTCGTACAGTTAAAGTGTATTCATCGTCTTGAAAGTGTAAATGCCTTTATGGTCTGTTTACACCCTGAAAACTGTCAACATGAACTTACAACGTTTATAATTTGCGAAAACTGTGGCACAGTCAACGAAATACAAAATCAAACGATTGTATCAAGTTTAAAACAGATGGTTCAAGCGGTTGACTTCCAAGCACACAAAAGCACCCTAGAAGTACGAGGTCTTTGTAAAAAATGCGCAATAAAATAAGACATCTAACTTGAAAATAAGATCTCTAACTTGCAAGTTTATATATTTAGTATTATGTAGCAGGGATCGCCTTATTGTTGGAAAAGCTCTTATCGTCCGTGCATATATCACCCTACCCTAGAGTGAGAGGCTTATTATACTCGTTAGAACATAAATATTGAAAGTATAAAATCATGTCCGTATCTGAGATCATTTTTTCAACAAAAAATCTCGATAAAATGAAACGAAAAAAAGTAATCAAGGCTCCTCTTATAGTCTTTGCGCTTTTTGTACTTTGGTTTAGCTATAAGTGGACGACGCAATGGTGTTATATGCTGTCCACTGAAGATGCCTAAACTGTGGCACAGTCAACGAAATACAAAATCAAACGATTGTATCAAGTTTAAAACAGATGGTTCAAGCGGTTGGCTTCCAAGCACACAAAAGCACCCTAGAAGTACGAGGTCTTTGTAAAAAATGCGCAATAAAATAAGACATCTAACTTGGAAATAAGATCTCTAACTTGCAAGTTTATATATTTAGCATTATGTAGCAGGAATCGCCTTATTGTTGGAAAAGCTCTTATCGTCCGTGCATATATCACCCTACCCTAGAGTGAGAGGCTTATTATACTCGTTAGAACATAAATATTGAAAGTATAAAATCATGTCCGTATCTGAGACCATTTTTTCAACAAAAAATCTCGATAAAACGAAACGAAAAAAAGTAATCAAGGCTCTTCTTATCGTCTTTGCGCTTTTTGTACTTTGGTTTAGCTATAAGTGGACGACGCAATGGCGTTATATGCTGTCCACTGAAGATGCCTATGTGCAAGGAGATATAGCCGCTATTGCGACTAAATTAAATGGGTATATTGAAAAAATTGCCATTAAAGCCAACCAAGTTGTAAAAAAGGACGATGTTTTATTTTACCTAGACAATGGTGATTATAAAATAGCCTTGGATCAAACAGAAGCGCATCTTAACACACAGAAAAAAACACTTCTACGCATTGATGCGCAAATCACAGCCGCTCGTAGTTCTTTAGATGATGCAAAAGCACAAAAAGCAGCCGCTTCAGCCATAGCAACCAATGCACAACTCACCTTAAAACGTGTAACAGAACTGAAAGCCAATCGTTATGCTCCTCAATCCAATGTTGATGATGCCAAATCCGCTTATGAACAAGCCATTGCGAATGTTAACAGAGCGGATGCAAAAATGGCTTCAGCACGTGCAAATATCCGAGTGCTAGAAGCACAACGAAGTGAAACAGAAAGCGAAACAAAGAGTTTAGAGCTCTCGCGTAAAAAAGCACAACGTGATCTTGATTCGACCATTATACGAGCGCCATTTGATGGAGTTATAGGAAATTTAACAGCAAAAACGGGAGATTTTGTTGTAAATGGCCAACGTCTTGCGGCGTTAGTCCCCATACATGCACTTTATATTGAAGCAAACTATAAAGAAACACAGCTACAAGACATTCATACCGGACAAAAAGCTTATATTTCTGTTGATGCCTTCGAAGATGATGTTTTTACAGGAACAGTGCTTTCTATTTCGCCCGCAACAGGCGCTGTTTTTTCTCTTCTGCCTCCACAAAATGCTACCGGTAACTTTACAAAGATTGTCCAGCGCATTCCCGTACGTATTTCTATTCCAGAAGAAGTCTTAAAAACCGGACATATCCGAGCAGGAATGAGTGTTTCAGTGAAAATTGATACACGTACAAAGCCACAAGATAAAAGTCTCTTATAAAAAAAGTAGAAGATCTTACTATGACATCTTCCATACCAGAGCTCATACAGTCTCAAGAACGCATAGGAATGCGCAAAATTGTAGTTTTTATTGCTATGTCTTTTGGCATGTTTATGGCAATCTTAGATATCCAAATCGTTTCCTCTTCTTTAGCTGAAATTCAAGCGGGTCTTACAGCAAGCTCTGAAGAAATTTCATGGGTTCAAACTTCCTATCTCATCGCTGAAGTCATCATGTTGCCGCTTTCTGGATTTTTAGGAAGATTGCTTTCAACACGTGTTTTCTTCACCATATCAGCGATCGGGTTTACGATTACTTCTGTTCTTTGTGCAACAGCAACATCTATTGGAGAGATGATTTTGTATCGCGCACTACAAGGTTTTATTGGTGGAGGAATTATCCCAAGCGTTTTTGTCGCCTCTTATGTTCTTTTTCCTCCTTCCAAACGCCCAATTGTTACCCCTATTGTTGGACTAGTAGCAACATTGGCCCCCACCATTGGTCCAACCGTGGGAGGCTATATTTGTCATCTCTCATCATGGCATTGGCTCTTTCTCATCAATGTACCCTGCGGGATTATCATCTCAATTCTCGCTTGGAAATTAATTGATTTTGATAAAGCTGATCCCTCTTTAATGAAGAAGTTTGATTGGTTAGGATTCATTTCTATGGCTACTTTCTTGGGAACTTTAGAGTATATTCTAGAAGAAGGAGCACGTCATGATTGGCTGAGTGATACGCTGATTCGGGATTTGTTCATTACTATGATTCTTGCTGCAGCCTTATTCTTCTGGCGTGCTTTTACAGTAAAAGAACCCATTGTAGATCTCTCTACTTTTTCTAATTTTAATTTTTCAGCTGCATCCATTTTTTCCTTTTCATTGGGAATAGGCCTTTATGGACTCACGTACCTTTATCCTGTCTATTTAAGCCAAATCCGCCACTTTGATGCCCTCATGATTGGAGAAACATTGTTTCTTTCAGGATTCGTCATGTTATTAACTGCCCCGCTTGCTGGATTTCTTTCAGCACGAATGGATGCACGTTTAATGATGGCAATAGGACTTTTTGGTTTTGCAATAGGTATTTGGATGGCGAGCTCTATCACAGATAACTGGGATTTTTGGCAGCTTTTTTGGCCGCAAGTTTTCCGTGGTGCTTCTGTAATGTTATGTATGGTTCCTATTAATAATATTGCCTTGGGAACACTCCCACCAGAACGGATGCAAAATGCTTCCGGACTCTTTAATCTCACCCGGAATCTAGGTGGGGCTGTAGGGCTTGCCATTATCAACACTCTCATAACAAAACGCACAGACTTCCATCATGAACGAATAGCCGAAACTCTTAACTACGCAAACAGACAAGCAACTGAAATGCTTTCAAATCTTACTGTATTATTCAAAACAGAAACCTTTGATTCCTATACTCTGGCTCTTTCTCAATTGTTTGGTATGGTACGCATACAAGCAACCATTATGGCTATTAGTGATATTTTCTTTATCATAACCATCATTTTTGGTGTTTTGACATTTATGACCATGTTTCTCAAAAAAATACCACCTCTCATGGATTCACCACCAAATCACTAAACTTAATTAAAATTGAGAAATATTTTTTATCCTTATCACTTTGCTCGTTTCCTATGCACTTTATCTTGTCTCAAGAGACAGTATAAATAAACATATGATTCTAAATGATTCTTCTGATAAAAATTCTTTTAATGCGGGCTCTTTCCGCACTTAAAAACAACTTCTCGCATACAAAAATTGTTCTAGATGATAATAAACAAAGAGCTTATCTAAAGTGCTCCACACCATAAAGATAAAGCAGCCATTTCTATAAGATTTTTGATTTATCACCATAGGGTAAAAAACATTAAATCTCTCATCTATCTACCCCCTTTTTACGCTACTATCCTCATAAAAACTATTTTGTTAAGATTCTGTGCCCTTCACTCTTTTGATTCTTACAAGAATATTCATAAAAGATTTATGATTCTTGTGATTTTTATTCACGCACATATTTCTCTTATAATGTGTAGGATAACGTTTTTTTTTTGATTCTGAATGCAAAATTTTACATGAGAAAATCATTTTGTATTTGATACTCTCATGCCAATTGCAAAACGATTTACCTTTATAGCAAAAAAGTAATGATATATTTTTTTCAAAAAAGCTGCTTTTAAACATGTAATTTTATTTTTTTACACTCTTTAAAAAAAGCTGATACTTACAATTTTGATTCTACTGCTACATATTTTTCTTTCTTAAGCCCCTTCTCTTTCAACAAGAGCTGAAATGGTATAAAATTTCTCAAAATATCTCTCTATTGAATCAATCAAAACCATTCCCTTGCACATAAAAAGCAAAGAAATAAAAACTGTTTAAGAAAAAAGTAAAATATCCAACCGTTTTGATGCAAGATTTATCAACGATATTGAAAACTGGAAAACTGTATGATGATAGCGACTTTAAAAGAACACAAGACAACTCAAAAATCCGGTTCCTTCAGTATTATAAAATAAGACACTATTTCAAAAAATGAGCTTAAAATATATTCTTACTCACTTAACTGAAATTATCAAAAATAAGAAACCAGCCCCATAAAGAAAAAGCCATATAATAAAATCGCAATACAACTCCCCAAAACTTTGTACCGCTAAATACCTTGGCACTGTCAAAACGGTATGCTCTTCTCAATGGCAGCTGCTGAAAAACGAAATAAACACTATCTTCAAGCGACTTTATGATGCTGAAAACGATTTGAAACTTCTCGTTCTCCACTAGGAACCAAAGTGCCATAACACCCAGAAAGATAATGTGGTATCAGTTCCAACGCTTGAAAGCGATGTTTTTCGTAAGGACCAGGCATTGCCAAATTTTCTGTTAAACTATTTGAAAAGCCAAAACGTTGATAAAATTCAAAATCCCCTACCAGCAAAATGGCGCCATATCCCAATTTTTTTGCTGTTTCAATTGCATGTCGGACTAAAATTGATCCTATTCCCATACCAGCACATTCAGACGCAACAGCCAAGGGGCCTAAAAGTAAAGCATGTTGTGTTTCATTTTTTTCTTTAGAAAAAGAAACATGCCAAAGACGGACACTTCCCACAAGCTCTCCAAGCACATTTTTAACCACAAAAGAGAGCCCTTGAGCAGCCAAACGACCACGACGTAAAACCTCTGATGATTTACGTTTACGTCCATACCCCATCATTGAATCAAGCAAATTTTCTCGATAAGGCTTATCGGCTTCTTGCTCCAATAAAAGTGTAAAACATGCCCCATCTTTTGTTTGAAAATTAATCATGTTCATCTCTATAACCGCCCTCTTACAGCGCCATGACGAGCATAGCAAAAAATCTAAAAAACTATAGTTAAAAGGAAATGTCAGATCACATATGATCGTAAAGGCTCAAAACCATTAAAAGCAACCGATGCGTAAGTTGTTGTGTAAGCACCCGTTCCATGAATCAATATTTCATCTCCTATCGTTAGGGATAGAGGAAGCGGATAAGGTGTTTTTTCATAGAGAACATCTGCCGAATCGCATGTCGGTCCAGCCAAAATACAAGGCTCCATCACCTTATCATCATGAGGTGTCTCAATAGGATAACGAATGGCTTCATCCATAGTCTCAGCAAGACCATTAAATTTCCCAATATCAAGATAAACCCATCGTACATTATCGTTATCAGCTTTTTTAGATATTAGAACAACTTCTGTACGAATAACACCAGCATTGCCAACCATCGCACGTCCTGGCTCAATAATCGTCTCAGGGATACGATTACCAAAATGCTTTTTCAATGAATCAAAAACTGCTGTACCATAAGCTTGTTCTGTAGGGACATCTTTCAAATAACGCGTTGGAAAACCGCCCCCCATATTCACCAACCTTAGTGAAATGCCTTCTTGTTCCAAACGCTTAAACACTGTAGAAGCATCCGATAAAGCACGATCCCACGCACTCAAATCAACCTGCTGAGATCCAACATGAAAAGAAACACCATAGGCTTGCAAACCCAATTGGTGTGCCCGTCTTAGAACATCAACCGCCATATCTGGAACACAACCAAATTTGCGTGACAATGGCCACTCTGCACCTTTGCCATCGGTAAGAACACGGCAAAAAACACGTGCTCCTGGAGCAACACGCGCAATTTTTTCCACTTCTTCAACACAATCAACAGCATAAAGTGAAACTCCCAATGCATATGCTCGTGCAATATCACGCTCTTTTTTAATCGTATTTCCAAAAGAAATACGCTCTGACGTTGCTCCTGCTTTTAAAGCCATTTCAATTTCTGCAACAGAAGCCGCATCAAAAGAAGATCCTAAAGAACTTAGCAAACGCAAGATTTCAGGAGCTGGATTTGCCTTTATTGCGTAAAAAATACGAGACTGCGGCAGAGCTTTTTCAAAATTTAAATAGTTATCACGAACAACATCAAGGTCAACAATTAAGCATGGACCTTCAGAACGATGTGTTGCAAGAAAATCGCGAATACGTTGCGTTGCCATCTGCAATTCTCCTTGAGGGAACGCTCCCCCACTCTATGCTTAGACAGCCAAAGCTGCCAAAAGCTAAAGGACAAAAAACACACAACAACCATCCCCATTCTGATTACAAAAAACCAGAAATTAGCATTGCATGCTGCGAAAGAACAGCGCGAAACCGCGTTATTCTATTTTATATGCCTTTTTGATTGGAGTTGAGAAAACCACTTCCGCACTGAAGGCAATGAGGTGTGCCTCTATAGTTATCCCAGCATTTAAAAGCTGGAAGACACCAGAAAGGCCCGCACCGTCGTTGCTTCAAGATGTCCTCATTCTTGCAATTGGCTGTAAGAATGACTGGAGCGGTTAGTTCCAGGTACCGTACCGGTTAATCTCACCATTTGAGAACCAGCGGACACCCACAGGCACGTGCGACTTTGGGCAAGGCATCCTATAAAACGAATTCTTTCTCATTTCAATCATTTTTTTAATTTTAAACATTTTTTAATTCTTAAAGATAAAATGATGCGAAAAAACAACACTCTCCCCCACCAAACAAGGTCATTCATCCACTTTCATGGGATCACTCCCCTCATGTAAAACAGAATACCCCAAACGGAATATAGTTGGGTTGTATCTTCACGTACTTTCTTTAAAGAAACATTTCTTAAAGTGCTCGAGCCAACTTCACACCAGCGCCCATAAATGATAGAATAGTACCCCCAATAAAATAATATAAAATCTATTGAACCCACTATTTTTAGGCTTCATAAAAGAGCAAGCTGATCATCATCACACACTAAGCCCCCAATGTTGTGACAGCCCTTGACATTTGAGACGATTAATAAGAGGCACGTCCTTCTTGTATTGTTTTACTCCACGTGACTTTCCCCGCTTGTAACGTGGAAGAGATATGGTTTTTATTGATTCAACCATAGAAACAGGCTTGGAATGAGAGAATCCTGACGATATTTAGATCTCTTATTCAAGATGTAAATAGCCAATTATTATAAATCAATGTGCTAAATTGTTCGTAAATGACTTTTCTATTTTAAAATGAAAAGTATTTGAAATACTCAATCCTATAAAGTCAAAGAAAGTAAACAATCTATAATGATTACTTATAAGTCAAATAATTTAACATAAACAAAAAGACCGAATAATATCCGGTCTTATAAAATATTTTTCTACTAATATTAAAAAACTCTTCTCTCTTAAATTTAAGAGAAAAACGCTACAATTTAAAGCCCTACACTGCGATATCCTTATGTCCCTTGATGAGAATCAATTGCACGCAACTTCAACAATTGAAACTGCCTATGGCGCTCACGAAAGCGCTCTCTATCGGCTTCACTACGCGTGTTATAACAAGCATCACAGGAAACACCTTCCTCATAATGAGGCGATAGTTTGCTTTCAGCATTAAGAGGAGAACGACACGCGCGACATAATTCGCGTCCACATTCTTCAAGACCATGATGAACAGAAACACGCTCATCAAAAACAAAACACTCACCCCACCATAAACTTTTCTCTTTTGGAATTTTTTCTAAATATTTGAGAATACCTCCTTTTAGATGGTAGACTTGCTCATAACCAAGATCACGAACATAAGCTGTTGATTTTTCACACCGAATACCACCTGTACAAAACATGGCAATTTTCTTTTTTTTCTTTAACTCAGCCTCATGTTTACGCACCCATTCAGGAAATTCGCGAAATGTTTTAATCTGCGGATCAATCGCTCCTTGAAAACTCCCTATTGCATATTCATAATCATTACGCGTATCGATCAAAATTGTCTCTTCATCTTGAATAAGAGCATTCCAATCTTCAGGATCCACATACGTACCAACAACTTTTAGCGGATCAACCCCTTCAACCCCCATTGTTACAATCTCTTTTTTCAACCGCACTTTCATGCGATGAAAAGGCATTTTTGATGCCCATGAATATTTAATCTCCGGCGTTTGAAACGCTGGTTCAGCCATAATAAAGTCCACCAATGCCTCAATTGCCGCACAAGAACCAGCAACTGTTCCATTAATTCCCTCTTGTGCTAAAAGCAGAGTGCCTTTGATATCCTTTGCTTGACATAATTCCTGCAAAGGTTTTTGTAATTGATGATAATGTTTCAAATCTGCAAAGCAATAAAGTGCAGCAACTTTAAAATTCTTTTCCATGTGTTTTGCCATAACGCGCGTTTCATTCAATTTCAAGATTTATTCATGTACTCTTTAACATATTGTGCTTAATCAAACGATACAAACAATATCATCTCCAAGAAGAAAAAATATCATGTGCCAAAAAAGAGAAAAGCTTTTATTATATCTCCAAGGACAAACTGTTATACCTGTTTTGCTCATTGACAATCTACAAAGTGCTGTACCCTTAACACGCGCTCTTGTCAAAGGTGGATTAAAAACAATTGAGATCACCTTGCGAACACCAAATGCCCTCAAAGCAATTCAGAAAATTACACAAGAAGTCCCTGAAGCAATTGTTGGAGCCGGCACAATTCTCAACACAACACATTACGAAAAAGCCGAACAAGCTGGAGCCAAGTTTATTGTAAGCCCCGGATTATCCAATGAACTAATCAATTGTGCAAAAAATAGTGAAATTCCCCTTCTTCCCGCTGCAATGACCCCAAGTGAACTCATGCAAGCATTAAACAAAGGCTATTCATATCTTAAATTTTTCCCTGCTGAAGCTGCTGGAGGTATTTCCTTCATTGAAGCTTTAGCATCTCCCTTCTCTGATATCCGGTTTTGCCCAACAGGCGGTATTACACAAAAAAGTGCAACACAATGGCTCCAACTGCCCAATGTCTTCTGCGTTGGTGGTTCTTGGATAGCGCCCCAACAACTCATTGCAATAAGTGATTGGGATTCGATTACTGCATTAGCATATACTGCATCACAACTTCCCTCTCCCTCAAAAAAAGCTCTTTCTACAATATAATATAAAGTGCAAGAATATCAGCCCCTTCAACAAGACCAAAGCTTTCACACATCCTTACGCAATCTTTTAACATTGCCATGGAACCACAAATCATCACCCGATCTTCATCAGGATGAATTTTGGGGAGTGCTATTGTTTCAAAAAAGCTCCCACTCTCCATAACAGTCGTAATACGCCCCATATGCTCAGAAA